>DAORUL010000088.1:0-6452 GCA_035433165.1 Thermomonas sp.
CGGTGAAGGAAGCGGTGTTCCCGTTTGCCAAGTTCCAGAACGTGGATCCGATCCTGGGCCCGGAAATGCGTTCCACCGGCGAAGTAATGGGCGTGGGCCGCAGCTTTGAAGCCGCGTTTGCGCGTGCCGAGGAAGCGGCCAATATCAAAGCCCCGCAGCCTGGCAAAGCATTCATTTCGGTGCGCGACCCGGACAAGGTGCGGGTGTTGCCGGTGGCCAGGTACATGCTGGAGCGCGGTTTCAGCATCGTGGCGACCAGCGGCACGGCTGATTTCCTGAAAGCGCATGGCGTTGTCTGCGAGCAGATCAACAAAGTAGCCGAAGGCCGCCCGCATATCGTCGATCTGATCAAGAACGGCGAAATTTGCTACATCGTCAACACCACCGAAGGCCGTGCGGCGATTGCCGACTCGTTCTCGATCCGGCGTGAAGCGCTGCAAGCACGGGTGACGTACTCCACCACCGTAGCCGGTGCCAACGCACTGCTGCATTCATTGGACCACCGCGGCAAGGGCGATGTGCTCTCGCTGCAAGAACTGCACAAGGAACTGGCATGAGCCGTGCCCCCATCACCGCCAAAGGCGCGCAACGTTTGCGCGCCGAACTGGACGAACTGAAGTCGGTCAAGCGCCCGGCCATCATTGAAGCGATTGCCGAGGCGCGTGCGCACGGCGACCTCAAGGAAAACGCCGAGTACCACGCCGCACGCGAGCAGCAAGGCTTTGTCGAAGGTCGCATCAAACACCTCGAATCCGAGTTGTCGCATGCGCAGGTCATCGATATCGCGCAGTTGGCGGCCGGCGATAAAATCGTGTTCGGCGCGACCGTGGTCTTGGTCGATTGCGATACCGATGAAGAGAGAACCTACCAGATCGTGGGTGACCTCGAAGCCGACATCAAGCAAGGCTTGATCGCGATTTCCTCGCCGGTGGCGCGTGCGCTGATCGGCAAACTCGAAGGCGACGCCATCACCATCGAAGCACCCGGCGGCACCCGCGAATACGAGGTTGTGTCGGTCAAGTATTCGGGCTGAGTCGTGTCACGCCTGACGCTGCTGTTGCCGGCACTTTCGCGGTTTGCGGGGCAAGCCTTGCCGGATGCATTGGGCAAGGCATTGGCGCGCGCCGACCGCACTCAAGCGGATGCGGGCGAAGCTGCGCAATTACTGCGGCATCTGCGGCCATTGCCGGCACGTTGGCCGCAGGCGGCGTTGACGCGGCTCATGGATGCGGGTGAGGACGATACCCGCGCTGCGCAGTGGTTGCGCGCAGATCCTGCGCATATTCGTCCTGATATCAACGGTGCGCGATTGCTGGGCATCGGTCGCAATCTGGGTATCGAACAGGCCGACGTGGATGCGTTGCTGCCGGCCTTGCGGCCCTTGTTTGGTGATGCCGGATTTGTGCTGGATGCACCGCATCCGCAGCGCTGGTATCTGCGTTTGCCGCGAGGCAGTGCGGTGCCGGAATTTGCATCGCCCGATGCGGCGTTGGGTGACGATGTGTTTCAACATCGCGCAGAAGGTCAGGATGCACGCCGCTGGCGCGTGTTGGAAAGCGAGGTGCAGATTGTGCTGCACAACCACCCGCACAACGCCACACGATTGGAGCAGGGCCGGGTAGCGATCAATGCGCTGTGGTTCTGGGGGAGCGGGGTGTTGCCCGACAGTCTTGCAAGCACTGCGGCGACCGTGTTTTCCGATGATCCGGTCGTGCAGGGTGCTGCGCAACTGGGCACACTGGCGTGCATGCCGCTTGTCGATTTCCAACCGTCCACCGCTAATGCACTGGTGGATCTGCGCCATCAGCGCGATGTACGCAGCTTGCTGCACGCGTGGTTGCTGCCGGCCTGCGCGTTGGAGGCACAGTTTGATTTTGCCGATGGAACCCTCTTCACGCTGACACGCGGGCAACGCTGGCGGTTCTGGCGCAGGCCATTGGCGAGGCTGACGACATGAATGCGCTGCGCCGCATTGTGCGCCGCCCGCCGCAGGCCGCAAGTGGCGAGTGGCCCACGCATTGGCCGGACGTGTTGCGCCGTGTGCATGCCGCGCGCGGCAGTGATGCACGCAGTGCGCTGCCACGCCTGGCGGATTTGTTGCCGCCCGAAGGGTTGAAAGGCATCGACGCGGCGGTGGATTTGCTGCAGACCGCCATTGAACATGACGCGCATATCCTGGTGGTGGGAGATTTTGATTGCGACGGCGCCACCGCCACCGCAGTGGCGGTACGCGGCTTGCGGATGCTGGGCGTACGTCATCTTTCGCATGCGGTGCCCAATCGCATCGTGCATGGCTACGGGCTAACCCCGGCGTTGGTGGAAGAACTTGCGAAGTTGCAGCCGGACCTGCTGCTGACGGTGGATCACGGCATCGCCTGTCACGCCGGCATCCACGCGGCGAAAGCGCATGGCTGGAACATCCTCGTCACCGATCACCACTTGCCGGGGCCAGCGCTGCCGCCGGCCGATGCCATCGTCAATCCCAATCAACCCGGCTGCAGCTTCGCCAGCAAGGCGCTGGCAGGCGTGGGCGTGATGTTTTATGTGTTGCTGGCGCTGCGTGCGCGTTTGGGTGTACAGGCCGATCTTGCGACGTTGCTGGATCTGGTGGCGGTGGGCACGGTGGCCGATATGGTGCCGCTGGATGCCAACAATCGCGCCTTGGTCGGCGCGGGACTGCGCCGGCTGCGTGCAGGGCAGGGCAGCGCCGGTTTGCAGGCCTTGCTGGAGGTCTCCGGGCGCAAGGCCGCCACGCTGTCCACCACCGATATCGGGTTTGCCATCGGCCCACGCATCAATGCCGCGGGCCGCTTGGAAGACATGGGCATCGGCATCGAATGTTTGCTGAGCGATGATGCCGGCCAAGCGCGCGAGCTTGCCGCCATCTTGCAGGGCATCAACGAAGCGCGACGCGCCTTGCAGACCGACATGCAAGACATGGCGGAGGCCAGTCTGGACGGCATCGACACCCGTTATGCCGCGTGTTTGTTCGATCCAGACTGGCACCCCGGCGTGGTCGGACTGGTGGCATCGAAACTCAAAGAACGCCTGCATCGTCCGTCGATTGCATTTGCGCCTGCGGAACCAGACAGCGAGGTGCTGCGCGGCTCAGCGCGTTCGATCCCGGGCTTTCATGTTCGCGATGCGCTGGCGCTGGTGGATGCCCGCCACCCCGGCCTGATCACGCGCTTTGGTGGCCACGCGATGGCCGCCGGCATGAGCCTTGCGCGGGAGCAATTCGAAGCCTTCCGCAGTGCGTTTGTTGCGGTCAGCGCCGAGCTGCTGAGTGAAGATTCGTTGGTGGATGTGTTGCGCAGTGACGGTGGTCTGCGCGCCGATGAATTTCACATCGGCACAGCACATGCCCTGCGTGATGGCGGCCACTGGGGGCAGGGTTATCCGGAGCCGCTGTTTGATGATGCGTTCACGGTATTGGGTTGGCGTGTTTTGAAGGAACGTCACCTCAAGCTGGAGCTTGGCCTGCATGGGCAACGCTTCAACGCCATCCAGTTCAACGGCTGGGACGGCGTGGAGCCGGCGCGAAACGCGCACATCGCGTATCGCATCGTGCCCGATGACTGGCGTGGCGGTGAGGCTATCCAATTGCAGGTGGTGCATCGGGAAGCGGTAGCCGCATCGGCTCCCGCTTGAGCCCAAACAACGGGCGCAGCCATTGCACGCGACGGATCAGGCACTCGTGCAGCACAAGGCAGCCGGCCATCGTGCCGAACACCACCAGCGATGCTTCGATGCCGGCACCCAGCCGCATCGGAATCAACCAATAGGCCAGCACCACGATCAAGGTCTGGTGCAGGATGTACCAGGAAAACACGGCTTCCGTGCAATAGGGCAGCCAGTGGAAGGGGCGGTTGAGAAGGGCGCGTCCCCAGCCGAACAGGGTGAGCAGCGCGATCCAGGTGTAGGTCACGCGGGCGATACGTTCGATCAAATACCACGGCAGCTGCATGGCCCAATCGGGAATTGGGCCGGCGGGCGGGTTGTGGCTGATCCAGCGCAGGCCAAGTTCCACCCCGATGGCAAACAGTGCCAGCGCCAATGTGATCCAGCGCAGGCGCTGCACTGTGTCCCAAAACCACACATGCGTTGCAAACAGGTAGCCCAGCAGGAACAAGGGCAGGGATTCCGCATGCACCGTCCAATCGTCGAACAGCGCATGGGTTTCCGGGAACTGTGGAGCCAGCCACAGCCGAACGCTCAACAGCCACACGATAGGCAGGATCACGAGCACGGCGAGGGTACGTGGCGACGGCAGCAGCCAACGGCTGGCCTGTTGCAGCAGTGGCGCGGCGAGCAGCAACAGCAAGGTGTAGGGCAGCAAATAGGCCAGATACCAGAGATGATTCCAGGTGGGCGTCAGCATGCATTGGCCGGCGCGGCAAAGCCCGTGGGTCAGGTAAAGCGGGTAGAAATGCGCGAGACTGCCGGGATAGCCGTATTGCGCGATGGCCTGGACGTAGGTCTGTGGCGGCACCACCAGCAACATGCCGAACACCAGCGGCACCAGCAGGCGCAAGCTGCGCGTTCCGGCGAAGCGCCATCGGCGGCCTTCAATGCCGGCAAGCCCAATCGCAATCCCGGAAATCATGAACAAAAGAGGCATTCGCCAGCGATTGAGCGCGATCATCGGGTACTGCAACCATTCGGCCTGGTAGCTGCTTTTGATGTGGAAGTCCCAGCCGGCCACATAGACCATCGCCGCGTGGTAGAGGATCAGCAAGCTGAAGGCGATGACGCGCAGGGCGTCGATATCGTGACGGCGTTGCATGCGATGGATTCCGGTTCCCAGAAGGTTGCCAGCGTCGGCACCCTCGCGCGCTCCGGCCATCCCGAAGTGACCGTACGACGCGGGTTTGGGACGAACCGCGGAACGTGGTGACGAGTCGGGACGGGCGGGTTGCCGCTACCACCTACAATGCGCAGATGCAGACTTCGCCGCCACCGTTCTACCAGCGCTATCAACCGTGGCGACGCGGCGCTGAAGCCGGCTATTGGGTTGTCCAGTACCTCGTCAGTGCATTGGCCAACAGCATCACCGTGACGATGGATGTTGAACGTGCGCAATTGGGGTTCAAGCCCTGGCAGCCGGTCGTCTGGGAAACCAGCTCCGCCGTGATGGGATTGGTATTGGTGCCGGCGGTGGTGTGGTTTACCCGGCGCTTCCCGCTGCATCTGGATACCTGGCGACGGGTACTCCCCATTCACCTTGTGGGCAGCCTGCTGTGGTCGATCCTGCATGTGCTGGGAATGGTGGCGCTGCGCAAGCTGGCCTATGCCAGTATCGGCGACCACTATGATTTCGGGTCATGGTGGCGGGAGCTTGGCTACGAATACCTGAAGGATGTGCGCTCGTATGCCGGCGTGGTGCTGACCATCGAGGGCTACCGCTTCATCCTGCGACGACTGCAAGGAGAGGCCAGTGTGCTGGATGTGCCCGACGAAGGCCCGCCGCTGGAACCGGTGGATCGGCCGGAACGGTTTTTGGTGCGCAAGCTGGGTCGCGAATTCCTGATCGCGGCCAACGATATCGAATGGCTGCAAGCCTCCGGCAATTACGTCAATCTGCGCGTGCGCGGTCACGATTATCCGTTGCGCAGTACGCTGGCCAGTATCGAGGCCAAGCTGGATCCGGCGTGCTTTACCCGCATCCATCGCAGCTATATGGTCAATCTTGATCGTATCGCTTCAATTGAACCGCTGGATACCGGCGATGCCCGCATTCATCTGAGCGATGGGGGCAGCCTGCCTTGCAGTCGCACCTATCGCGGCGGATTGAAGCAAAGCGTGGGTCTTGACACGGGCGGGTGAGTGACACCGATGCCCTCTCAAATCGACTGCATCCGTCCACCATCCACCGCGAGCGATTGGCCGTTGATGTAGCCGGCAACCGGCGCACACAAAAACGCGATGACGCCGCCGATTTCCTGCGCTTGTGCAAAGCGCGCCACCGGCACAGTGGCCAGCATGCCGGCGGCGACCTCTTCCTGCGATTTGCCGGTGCTTGTGCTGCGATCCTGCAGAATCTGCTCCAACCGCCGGGTGCGGGTGTAGCCGGGCAGCACATTGTTGACCGTGATGCCATCACCACCCAATTCGCGCGATAGGGTTTTGGCCCAGCTGGCCACCGCGCCGCGAATGGTATTGGACACCCCCAAATTCGGGATGGGTTCGTACACCGAGGTGGAAATGACATTGACGATGCGGCCCCAGCCCGCCGCGCGCATGCCTGGTAGCAGCGCCTGCAGCAGTGTTTGGCCGGCGATCAGGTGTTTTTGAAAAGCATCCCAATAGGCGGCAGGCGTCGCGCTATGCGCCGGCCCGCCGGGGGGGCCACCGGTGTTGTTGATGAGGATATGCACCGGCTGGCGGGCAGCCAATGCGTCTGCCTGCATCTGCAAACCGGCGGTATCGGCCATGTCCGCAACCAGATAGCC
>DAORUL010000089.1:0-6357 GCA_035433165.1 Thermomonas sp.
CCGCCGCAGAATTATTGGCGCCCGATGCCGCAGCGCTGGCCACGCGCTTGACTGGCTTGCACAGGCAACTCAGTGCCCAGCAAGCGCAGGTGCTGCGTCAATCCATGCAGCGCTGCGACCGCGCCTTCCTGCGCTTGCAGGCGCTGCGCCCGCAAGCGCGTCTGGCCGCACTCACGCAACGTGCGCAACAGCTTCGCCTGCGGCTGCAATCGGCCATCGCACGCCAGCTTGAAGTGCGTGCAGCCACGCTGCGCCATGCCAATGCCGTGTTGCGGGCGCAGCACCCGCAGCAACGCATCGGCTACCTGCGTGAACGCCTGTTGCAACTCCAACACCGCCCGCAAGCACTGATCGCACAACGTCTGCAACAGGACACCTTGCATCTGCGTGGGCTGGCGCGCTCACTGCACGCGATCAGCCCGTTGGCCACGGTAGCGCGTGGCTACAGCATCCTGCAGCATGGAGATGGCCGCCTGCTGCACAGCGTGGAAGATGCACAAGTGGGCGACCGCGTGCAGGCCCGCCTGCGTGATGGTCAACTTCAATTACAAGTGCTGCACGCCGATTTGGATAGCTAGCGGCAGGGCCAATCCCGCGTCACAGGCAATGGCTGCGGCAGACTGTACAAATACCCTTGGGCATAGGTGCAGCCAAGTTCATTCAGGCGGTCGCGTTGCTGCATGGTTTCCACGCCCTCGGCAATCTGCTCAATGCCCAAACTGGTGGCCAGTGCCACGATGGCGCGGATCACCGCCACACTTTCGGTACTGGTTTCACCATCCAATCCGGCCACGAAACTGCGATCAATTTTCAAACTGGCAATCGGGAAGCGGTGCAGATACGACAGCGCCGAGAAGCCAGTACCGAAATCATCCAACTGTGCCAGCACACCATGCCGACGCAACAAGTCCAGACATTCAAGGGTGCGTGGCGCATCATCCAGCAACGCCACTTCGGTGATTTCCACCCGTAACCGCTCAGGTGCAACGGCATGGGTTTCCAGCAATGCCAACAGGCGATCGGCAAAGTCCGGAATCCTGAAATGGCGCGGCGACACGTTGATGGCCACATAGCCGGGCAGATCATGGCGGGCCATATCGGTGATGACCCGCGTGTACATCAACCAGTCAATTTGTTCGATCAGCCCACTGTCTTCGCCCACATCCAGGAACTCGCCAGGCATGAGCAAGCCATGCTGCTCGTGCTGCCAACGCAGAAGTGCCTCGTAGCCGATGATGTCACCCGTTTGCAGACAGACGATCGGTTGGTAATACGGCAGAAAGTGATCGGCCTGAATCGCACGCCGCAAGTCGGTTTCAAGATCCAGTGTGCGAATGGCCTCGCGATGCATCTGCTCATCGAACATCGCACAGCGGTCGCGGCCATCACTCTTGGCGCGATACATCGCGGCATCGGCATCACGCAACATTTCTTCGCCACTGCGATAACGCGGATGCCAAACAGCAATCCCGATACTGGCACCCGGATACAGCTCGCGCCCACCCACCCAAACCGGAATGGAGAGCGAGGCCAACACCCGGTTAGCCAACTCCTGCGCCATCTCCGGGCCTTCCAGCCCTTCCGCAAGAATGGCAAATTCATCGCCGCCCAAGCGCGACACCACATCATTGCTGCGCACGCTGCCCACGATGCGCCGCCCGACTTCGACCAGCAATTCATCGCCGACCGCGTGCCCCACGCTGTCGTTGACCAGCTTGAAGCGGTCCAGATCCATGAACAGCACGGCAAAACACACGTCCGGCGTGCTGCCGGCCACGCTGATGGCCCGCGCCAGCCTTTCCAGCAATTGCACCCGATTGGGCAGCCCGGTCAGCACGTCATGCGTGGCCTGATGGATCAATTTGCGCTCGGCGCGCAGACGCTCACCGATTTGCTCCACCAGTTCGGCATTGGCTTCGGCCAATTCGCGGGTACGTTCACTGACCCGCTGTTCCAGGCTGGAGTGCGCTTGCAGCAAGCGGTCTTGCGCCTGTTTGCGGGCCAAACCACTGCCGATGTGGATGGCGACAAAGGTCAACAAATCCTGATCGCGGTAGTTGAACATGATGTCGCGCGAATAGCTTTGCACCGCAAGCACGCCCACCACCTTGTCATCGTGCATCAACGGCACACCCAGCCAGCATTGCGCCATGCTGCCGTGTCCGCGCACCTTGCCTTCGCTCTGCAAGCGCGCAATCTGGTCACGATCAGCCAGCATCGGCTTGCCGGTACGCAACACATATTCGGTCAAGCCACCTGCAGGCTTGCGCGGCCGACGCTCCTGATCACGCTCATCCACCGAATACGGAAATTCCAGCATGCTGCCATCTTCGGACAACGTGGCGATGTAGAAATTGCGCGCATACAGCAAACCGCTGACCGCTTCATGCACCTCGGCATAGAAATGCCGCAGGCTTTCACTGGTCATCGACAGTTCGGCGATGCGGAACAACGCGCGCTGGATCTCCTGGATACGCTTGCGCTCGAACACTTCCGCTTTCAAATCCTCGTTGGTGCGCTGCAGTTCGGCGGTGCGCTCTGCCACGCGTACCTCCAGCCGATTGCGCGCCTCACGCCGCTCCAGCGCAGTCAACACGTGTTGCGCCACGAACGCCAGCAGGATGCGGTCATCTTCGCTGTACGCGTTGGGTTCGCGATAGTGCTGCACGACCAAGGCACCGGCCACGCGCTCGTCGCGGCTCATCGGCACCCCCAGCCAGTCGGCACTATCGGGGCCGCTGATCTCGGAATGGGTGATCCCGTAGGTCTCCCGCAGTAGCCGCGACGGCCCACGCAGGGTCTCGCCGGAACGCAGCAGATGCAGCGTCAGGCTGTTTTCGCCCTCCTGCAACGGGATGTCCTGATCCGGGTCGTTGACGAACGGATCCAACTGATCCACGAAGTAGATGAAGCGCATCGTCTGCTGACGATCGTCGTAACGCACGATGTAGAAATTCTCGGCGTACATCAACTCGCCGACGATGGCGTGCACGCGACGCAACATCACCGACAATTCGAGATTGCTGCCCGCCAGGTCGGCAATTTCATACAGGGCTTGGCGCAACTGCTCCGAGCGCTGCAGGGTATCGATCTTGTGATTGGCCAACTCCAGTTTGGCGGCCTGCTCAATCAACAAGCGTGCGGTATGCAACCAGCGCTCGATGGCGTCCTGGCTCATCAGTTGCGGGCTGCTGAACACCACACACAGCGCCATCCCTTCCGGCCCCGCCCATGGCAGCCGCAACGCACCTTGCGGTGGATCACCGGCCCCAAACAGGTCATTGCCCTTGCCGAGCAGGGCATGCTGCCATTCCACCTTGACCCGCGCACCGGCAGGCAACAGCCGTGCCAGCTGCTCGGCAACACCCACGAATGCACCCTTGCGCCGGCGAGGCGCAAGTTCTTTCGAGGGTAGCGGAGCGGCTGTCAAGGTTGCGTTCATCTTCTTGCATATTGCCTGTAACCCGCCGCGGATTCCACGCCCACGTCACCGTTCGGTTCAACCCCTTCGCGCGCCGTGGCGCGTTTACCCGGCTATGCCGCTCCTGCACCGCCCTCCCCGCCCATGCATGGCCCCCTTCCCGATGGCAGCGCCTGCCCGTAGGCTGTATCCGGTGGAAATGCCCGAAAGCACCGACGAAGCCCTGATGTTGGCCTATGCCGCCGGCGACGTGGGTGCGTTCGAGCAGCTGTATGCGCGGCATCGGCAAAAGCTGTATCGCTATTTGCTGCGGCATGCGCGGGAGCCGGCGCTGGCCGACGAGTTGTTTCAGGATGTGTGGCAAAAGCTCATCGCCGCGCGCAATGACTGGACAGCGGACGCCGGCTTCTCCGCGTGGCTGTTCACCATCGCCCATCACCGGCTGGGCGACCATTGGCGCAGCCTCAAGCATCGCCCATCGGCACCCGAGGATGCCGATGAGCGCCTGGCACGCCTCACCGATGGGCACACGCCAGAGCGCGTATTGTCGGAATTCGAACGTCGCCGCCAACTGCAACTGGCGCTGGATGACTTGCCCATGGATCAACGTGAGGTGGTGCTGTTGCGGCTGGAACAGGAATTGACGCTGGAGGAAATCGGCAGCATCACCGGCGTCGGCCGCGAGACCGTGAAATCGCGGCTGCGCTATGCCATGGACAAACTGCGTGCGAGGCTGGCGTCGTGAACCGACTTCCACCGCAACCGCTGGATGCCGAGGAGCGCGCGCTGGCTGCGCAATTACCGCGCCTGCATGGCCGCAGCGAGCCCACCGCCGAGCTGGATGCGCGCATCCTGGCCGCCGCACATGCCGCCGCGCAGCAACCTGCCAAACCTGCACGTCGCCGCTGGGCGGCCCCGTTGGCGCTGGCCGCCTCGCTGTGTCTGGCGGTGGGCGTGGCGTGGCGCGTGCAATTCACGCCAGCGCCCCCGGCAGCACCCGCATCCTCGGCACAACGCGCAGCCCCCGACGTCGCCGCAGAGGCCGCGCGCACAACGATGCCCGCCGCAGACAGTGCACGCGCCATCTCCAACACTGCGCCACCCGTCACGCAACGTCCCGCGCCCATCCGGGCGCCGTCTGCGGCCAGCACACCACCACCGCAACGCGTGCTGGCGCCGCCACCGCCGCCGGAAGCCCCGCCGGTGGTCCTGGAGTCTCCCCGCGCATTTGCGCAAGACGCCGCGCCCGCGCCCGCCCCCCCGCCTGCCCCTCCCGTGCCAGCCGCCGCTGCAAGGGCCGCGACCGCAGCCGCCACGACGGAGGCAGCGCAACCGATGGCCAATGGCGCGCTTGCGCCGGCGGCGACCCGCAGCAGTGACACTCTGGCCGCCCCGTCGGCGCGCCGGCCGGAAGCGGTGATGGGCAAAGCCCGGCAAGACCAACGCCTGCCGGAACCGGCCAGCGCCGATGCGCCTTTGGACGATGTACCGCCAGCGACCATGGCCAGCCCCGCCGCACGCGATGCGTGGCTCAAGCGCATCCGGCAATTGCACCAGCAAGGTGATCTGGACGCCGCGCGTGCCAGTCTGGCCGAATTCCGCCGACGCTACCCGCAGGCCACCCTGCCGTCGGACTTGCGCGAGTTGGAACATGCGCAGGAATCCACCACACCCGATCCTGCAGCGCACTGAGCGCTGACGCTAAAATACCCCGATGAACTCCCCCTCTCCGGTGCCGAGCAAGGCACCCATCGGTACCCTGCGTGCCCTGTGGCCCTTCATCCAACAGCACCTTGGCCTGTTTTCGGCGTGGCTGGTGGCACTGGTCTGCTCGTCCACTGCCACCCTGAGTTTGCCGGTGGCATTCCGCCAGATGATTGATCACGGCTTTCAAAGTGGGGCCAACATCGACCGCACCTTCGGCTTTGTGCTGGTGGTGATTGTGGCGTTGGCACTGGCCACCGCCGCGCGCTATTTCTTCGTCACCTTGCTGGGTGAAAAAGTCGTCGCCGATCTGCGCACGCGCCTGTATGCGCATTTGCTGGGGCTGGATGCCGGGTTTTACGACCGCAGCCGCAGTGGCGAATTGGTGTCGCGGCTCACCGCCGATGCCGAACTGTTGCGCAGCGTGATCGCCTCCAGCATGTCGGTGGCCCTGCGCAGCAGCGTCACCGTGATTGGCTCGATGGTGATGCTGTTCGTCACCAGCCCGAAGCTGGCGGCGTGGGCGTTGTTGGGGATCCCGTTGGCGGTGGCGCCGATCGTGATTGGCGCACGCCGCATCCAGAAGGTGTCGCGTGCCAGCCAGGACCGCATTGCCGATGCCAATACCTTGGCCACCGAAGCCCTGGGGGCCGTGCGCACCGTGCAAGCGCATTCGCGTGAAGGCTACGAACGCAGCCGCTACGCGCAAGCCATGGCCAGCGCAGTGGCCACCGCGCGCAAGCGTATCGGTGCACAAGCCACCGTGACAGCAGTCGCAATCAGCCTGATTTTCGGCGCAGTCATTCTGGTGCTGTGGTCGGGTGCACACGATGTCATCAATGGCCAACTCAGCGCCGGTGCACTGGGCCAGTTCGTGATGTACGCGATGATCGGCGGCGGCTCGGTGGGCGCACTGGCCGAAGTCTGGAACGAATTGCAGAAAGCCGCCGGTGGCATGGGCCGCATTCACGAGTTGCTGCAGGAACAGTCCTCGATCACAGCGCCCGCGCAGCCGCAACTGCTGCCGGCACCCGTGCGCGGCGAAATCGTGTTCGAGAATGTCAGCTTCCACTACCCGCAACGCCCGGATGCCGCCGCGCTGGAAGGCTTCACGCTGCGGGTCAACCCCGGCGAAACCGTGGCCCTGGTCGGCCCATCCGGTGCTGGCAAAAGTACCGTGTTCACGATGCTGCTGCGCTTCCACGACCCGCAGCAGGGACGCTTGTTGCTGG
>DAORUL010000090.1:0-6324 GCA_035433165.1 Thermomonas sp.
TCAATGGTCTTGATGGCTTGCACACCCAACGCGGCTTCGCGCAGTGCCAACAACTCCCGATACGAGGCAATCGCCAGTGCGTCATTGCCGATGGCTTCCGCCGCCTGCGCGCGAATGTCGTAACCCATCTGCACCTGCGGATGTTTATCGCCCAGCACTTTGCGCGCTGCCGGCAGGAACGCATCCAGTTGCACCAAGGCAGCCCTGGGTTGGCCAGCCTGAAAGTACGTCGGTGCGCGATTGAGCTGGATGAACAATGTATCCGGATGGTTTGGCCCCAATAGCCGGGTGCGCGCATCGGCCACCTGTTGTTGCAACGCCATCGACTCGTCAAACCGTTTCACCCGCGCCAGAATCGAGGACAGATTCAGCATCGCCTTCAAGGTCTGCGGATGATCGGCACCCAACACGCGGGTGCGCGCCGCCAGCACTTGCCGGGCAATCGGCAACGCCTGCTCAGGCTTGCCACTGTCGTTGAGCATGTTGGCCAGGTTGCCCAATTCGGCCAAGGTCTGTGGATGCTCGGCGCCCAGCCGCCGGGTTTGGGTATCCACCAATTGCCGTTGCAAGCTCACCGCAGCTTGCTTGTCGCCGGTCATGATGCGCATCACCGCCAGATTGTGCAGCGCGCCCAGGGTGTCGGGCGCATCCTTGCCCAACACCTGCATGCGCATCGGCACCAATGCTTCCATGATTGCGCGCCCGGCTTCAGCCTCGCCCATCCGGCCCAGCAAAATGGCCAAGTCGTTGCTGATATCCATCGTCACCGGGTCGCGCTCGCCACGCAGGCGGATGGCTTGTGCGCGCAGGGCTGCAAACAGTTTGCGTGCACGTGGGCGGTCACCCAAGGTGGCAATCGCTTCGGCCTGATTCATCTGCAACCTGAGCAACACCGGATCGTCGGCAGGCAACCCTGAAGCCGCATGCAGGGCCGCGTCCAATACCACCATGGCATCTTTGGGTGCGGCAGCCTCCAATAATGCCGAGGCTTGTTGCTGCCGCGCCGACAGCGCTTTGGGTGACGATGCCCCCAGACTGGCATCACGAAATTTGGCGACTTGGGCGAAGCCTGCTGCCGCCTGTTTTGGCAAGCCCAGGGCCAACCGCACCTTGGCCACCGATTCGCGCAAATCCGCCGCCAATGCCGGGTCATGGGCGAATTCGCGGGCAATCGCGCGCTCGGCATTGGCCAGGATGTCCTGGTCGATCAAGCTGCGCGCCACATCCGCGGTGCTGGTATTGGCAAGATTAGCGTTGAAGCTCGCCGCCGCATCCGGGGTATGTTGCGCGATTTGCTCGCGCAGACCCTTGGCCATGCCTGAACCCATGGCTTCGATATCAATCCCTTCCAGCATCGACTGCTGGAACGCCGCCACTTTCTCCAACTGTGCATTGCGCTGCTCGGCAATCGCCCGTTGTGCCCGCGCTTGCAGCAGGCCATATACCGACACCGCAAAGCCAACCACCAACGCCGCACTGATGAACGCGGCCGCCGCCATGCCAGTGCGATGGCGCTGCGCGAATTTGCACCAACCGTACCCACGTGAGGGCGGCACCGCCTGCAGCGGGTAGTGCGTCAAAAACCGTTGCAGGTCATCGGCCATGGCGGCCGCCGACGGATAACGTTCGTTGCGATCAAACCGCATCGCCTTGGCCACCACAAAATCCAGCTCGTTGCGCAGCACTTTTTGCAGATGCGGCAGCGATTGCTGACGGCGGGCCAATAATGCATCGGCAGCCGCAGGTGACAGCGTGGACAACTGTTCGGACGGCAGCCGCAGGGTGTGGGCATTGCCGGTAACGGTTTCACCCGTCGCGCGCGGGCGCTGCCCGGTCAACAGCTCACACAGCACCACGCCCAGCGCGTACACATCGCTCCGGGTATCGACCAAAGCCTGATCACCCGAGGCCTGCTCGGGACTCATGTAGTCGGGGGTGCCAGCCACATCGCGGCCTTGGCCCAAATTGGTGGCGGTGGCGATGCCAAAATCGATGACCTTGGGCAACGCACGGCCATCCACTTCATCCACCAGCAAATTGCCGGGTTTCAGATCGCGATGGATCACACCTTTCTGGTGCGCGTGCTGCACGCCTTCGCACACACGGATGAATAACGCGATCCGTGCTTGCAGCGATAGCGCATGCGCGTCGCAATACTGGGTGATAGGAAACCCTTCGATCAACTCCATCGCAAAATACGGATGGCCATCGGGGGTGGTACCGGCATCAAAAATCTGCGCAATGGCCGGGTGCCGCATCTGCGCCAGCAACTGCCGTTCGACCTCGAAATACGCAATGTGGGCGGTATCCAGCCGTTGTGCACGCAACAATTTGAGCGCGACGATGCGGCTGACCGGCTCCAATTGCTGCGCCCGATACACATCGCCCATCCCGCCGCGCCCCAACAGTGCCTCGATGCGGTAATGCCCCAGCCTTGCACCCACCGGCAACGGCTCCCCCACTGGGGCAGTGCCGGCAACAGTGTCAGGGGTCAAAAGCTCAGTACTGTCAGGATCGCTGTGCATGGCGTACGTCCACTTCACGAACTGTGCGATTTGTCACTCGAGCGACGCATCATGCCATTAACAGGCGCTACACTCGGAAGACCCACACGAACCGTCTGCATGAGCCAAGAACACGACCCAACCGAGACCACCCAGCGCACGCTGTACAGCGATGGCCCGATGCGCGCCGCGCAACGCACAGCCTGTGTCGTGGTGATCCATGGCGAGGGACTGGGGCGGCGTCTGGATATCGGGAGTTTGCCGGTACGCATTGGCCGCACCCCCGAGGCCGATTTGCAGATCGCACACAAAAGCGTATCGCGCCAGCACTGCGAAATCCGGCTGGATGGCGACCGCCATGTATTGCGCGACCTTGGTGCGACCAACCCTACCCGTCTCAATGATGCGCGGCTTGAGCAGGCGCAGGCGCTGGCCGATGGCGACCAGATTACGGTGGGCGAAAGCATTTTGAAGTTCATCAGCCACGACAGCGTGGAGGCCAGCTATCACGAAGAAATCTACCAACTGGCGATCCACGATGCGCTGACCGATCTCTACAATCGCCGGCATTTCTGCGAAATGGCAGAAAAGGAAATTGGTCGCGCCCTGCGTCATCAGCGGCCACTGGCGCTGTGCATTATCGATGTGGATCTGTTCAAGCCGATCAACGACCGCTACGGCCATATCCAAGGGGATGATGTGTTGCGCGGCATTGCCACTGTCATTCGCGCCCATGCACGCAGCGAGGATATTGCTGCGCGCATTGGTGGCGAGGAATTTGCCCTGCTGCTGCCCGAATGCGATCTGGAAACAACCCGGGAATGCGCCGAACGTTTGCGCCTTGCGGTCGCCAATACCACCTTCGAGATCGCCGGCGAGCAACAGCAGATCACCATCAGCATCGGCGTTACCGTGCTGGCACCCGGCCGTGAATCGCGCAGCGCGCTGATGGCCACCGCCGATGCCGCGCTGTACCGGGCCAAACATGCTGGTCGCAACCGCGTCTGCACGGAAGCCTGAGCCAGCCGTCACGGCAGGCTACAGATAGTCCTCAATCCGCACCGCCGCCAACTGCTCGGCGCTGAGATATTTCTCCGCATATTCGCGGTACACACCCGAGTGCAGGAACAACGCGAACAAGTCGGGATCCAGGTGCTGCTCGCGGCACATTTTGGCCATGATCGACAACGCCTCGGGCAACGTCTTGCCCGATTTGTAAGGGCGATCGGCAGCGGTCAATGCCTCGAAAATGTCGGCAATCGCCATCATGCGTGCCTCCGGGCACAACTGCCCCGCATGCAAGCGACGCGGGTAGCCGGTACCGTCGAGTTTTTCGTGGTGGCCGCCGGCAATTTCGGGCACCGCACGCAGATGGCGCGGCAGCGGCAACGCATCCAGCATGGTGATGGTCAGCACGATGTGCTGGTTGATCTTGTAGCGTTCCTCTTCGGTCAGCGTGCCGCGCCGAATGCTCAGGTTATGCAGCTCGCCGTGGTTGTACAGCAACTCCGGGACGCTCATCGCAAAGCCCCAGCGGCTGTTTTCCGGCATCTGCTCTGACACGGGCCGGGCGATGCAGTGCTGGGGTTTGTCGGCCAGCAAAAACTCCTGCACCGGCAATGGCAACGGAGGCTCGGTGTATCGCGACAACTCATCGCGCGACAAGCCCACGCGATCATCCAGCGTGCGCAGCCATGTATGTCGGGCGATTTCGCGCAGGCGCTCCATCTTCTGGTCGGACATGAACTCGCTGCCCACATTGCAGTCGGCAACAAAGGCGAAGTCTTCGTCCAGCGCTTGCAGCCGCGCATCCCGTTGCACGCGCAGTGCCGCCTCATCGCCGCCCTGCGCAAGCTCACGCCAATAGTCGATCTGCGCATCGCGCTTGAGCACTTCGAAGCGGGTGCGAATCTCGTGGAGCCGATTGCTCACCGTTTCCAGTTTGGTCGCCTTGTCCACCACGTATTCGGGTGTGGTCACCTTGCCGCAGTCATGCAGCCATCCGGCGATGTACAACGCTTCCCACTGTTCCTCATCGAGGGTGTACTTGGCAAACGGCCCATCGGTCCTGTCGCACGCCGCGCGTGCCAGCATGAAGGTCAATTCGGGGACGCGGGTGCAATGCCCGCCGGTGTACGGGCTCTTGGCGTCGATGGCATCGGCGACCATGCGAATGGTGGCGTCCACCATCGCCTTTTGCGCACGCAACAGCTCTTGGGTCTCCAGCGCAGTGGCCGCACTGGCGGCCAAGGCTTCGATGAAGCTGGCGCTGGTGGCATCCACCTCGCCGTCCTTGAACAACACCAACATGCCCAGCAAGGATTCGCGACGATCCAGCAACGGCACCACCAACGCAGTTGCATTGGCAAATCGCGAATCCACACCGAGCGTAGCCAACTCCTGCGTGCTCAGGTGGCTGCTCACGCGCTGCAAATAGGCGCGTGCGCGTGCCATCGCTTCCGGCATCGCCTTGGGATCCAGTGGCGGCAAGTCAGGAGCGGGCTTGGCTTTGCCACCTTCCACATCCAATGCGGCGGCGCGCAGCTCTTCGCCACTGGCATCGGCCAGATACAGCAAGCCGCCACGCGCACCGGCAATGTCCACCAATTTGTCCAACAACCACGGGCGCAGCGCATCGAAATCGGTTTCGATGGCGAGCCGCCGGTTGATGCGCAGAAAGCGACGCATCGCATCGCGCATCAAATCAAACCCGTACGCCAATTCCCCGATTTCGCGCACCGCGGAATGGATCACCGGGTGGTCGGTAAAATCGAAACGGCGCACGGCCTCGGCTTCGCGCGCCAACCGCGTCAGCGGCGCGGTAATCCGGCGCGCCATCAGCAGCGCCACCAATGCGGCGACCGCCAACAGCACCACAAACTCCCAGATCCCCGGCACCAGATCGCCAAACCAGAGCATCACGCTACCCGTGGCAGCCACCAGCCCCACCGCCAACAGGGTGATATGCAGATACAGCGGTGCGCTACCGCGTTTGGCGTCCATCATCGTCCCCCCGACGTGTCCGGATACTGGATGTTAACGCAGTGCGCCGCCGCGACGGGTCAACCGCGTTGCGCCACGCCATAGTGCGAATCCACGTAATCATCGATCAGACCGATGAACTCATGGGCGATGTTGTCGCCGCGCAGGGTCACCGATTTTTGGCCATCCACGAATACCGGCGCCGACGGTGCTTCGCCGGTGCCCGGCAGACTGATGCCGATATTGGCGTGACGGGATTCACCCGGCCCGTTGACCACGCAGCCCATCACCGCCAGCGTCATGTTCTCCGCACCGGGGTGGCTGATTTTCCATTCCGGCATCTTGGCGCGCACGTGTTCTTGCACCACCTTCGCCAATTGCTGGAAAAACTCCGAGGTGGTGCGGCCACACCCCGGGCAGGCGGTGACCATCGGGGTGAATGCGCGCAGGCCCATGGTCTGCAGCAGTTCCTGCGCCACGATCACTTCCTGCGTGCGCGAGGCGCCCGGCTCGGGGGTGAGCGAAATACGGATGGTGTCGCCAATGCCTTCCTGCAGCAGCACGCCCAGCGCAGCACTCGACGCCACAATCCCCTTGCTGCCAATGCCGGCTTCGGTCAGGCCCAGATGCAGGGCGAAATCGCTGCGCATGGACAAGTCGCGGTACACCGCCACCAGCTCCTGCACGCCACTGACCTTGGCGCTCAGAATGATGCGCTCGGCCGGCAGGCCCAGTTCCACTGCGCGCTGCGCCGATTCCAGTGCCGACAGGATCAGCGCTTCGCGCATCACCCGGCCGGCGTCCCACGGCGTGGCGCGCTGGGCGTTTTCGTCCATCA
>DAORUL010000091.1:0-6280 GCA_035433165.1 Thermomonas sp.
AGCATTTTTCCCGCTTCCTGCTGGACAAACTGCTGGCGCAGGCCGAGGTGGCCGATGTCAATTCCAGCTTCGTGCTGCGCACGGTCAAGCGGGCGCAGGGGTTATCCATGCCAGCGGGATAGCCCTGTTCAGCGCACGATCAAATCAATCAGCCACTTGGCTTTGCCGTAGGGCGGTTTGAGCAGGTCGCCGCCACTGCGGCGGGTTTGCCAGAACACCGGCAGTTGCTTGCTCATCGCATCAAACCCGGCACGGCCATGATAGGCGCCCATGCCGCTGGGCCCGACCCCGCCAAACGGCAGATTGCCGATCGCGAAATGGAACAGGGTGTCATTCACCGAGACCCCACCGGCCAAGGTGTCGTGCAGGATTTTTTCGACCGTGGCCTTGTTGTGGCTGAACGGATACAGCGCCAGTGGCCGATCGTGGGCATTGATGTAGGCAATCGCTTCATCGAGGTGGCGATAGCTCTTGATCGGCAACAGCGGACCAAAAATTTCTTCCTGCATGATCAGCGCATCATCACCAGGATCCAACAGCAGGGTGGGCGGGAGCAGGCGCTGGGCCGGATCGGCGTGGCCGGCCAAGGTGACGCGTTCGATGTTGCGGGTCTTGGCATCGTCCAGATAGCCTTTCAAACGGTTGTATTGGCCAGCATTGATGATGCGGGTGTAGTCATCCAGATTGGTCAGGTTTTCACCGTAGCGCGCCACCACCTCGTCGCGCAGTGCCTTGACCAGTGCACCGCGTTGTTCGTGGTGTACCAACACGTAGTCGGGGGCGATGCAGGTTTGCCCGCAGTTGAACCATTTGCCGGTGGCTATACGGGCTGCAGCCTGTTCAATGGGGTAGTCCGCGGCAATCAATGCCGGCGACTTGCCACCCAGCTCCAACGTGAGTGGGGTGAGATGGGCAGCAGCGGCGGCCATCACTTTGCGACCCACGGCGGTGGAGCCGGTGAACACCAAATGGTCAAACGGCAGGCCCGCGAAGGCGGCACCGATGTCGGCACCGCCGGTGGCCACCGCCACCCGACCGGGGGCAATGGCTGCGGCCAGCAGGCTGCGCAAAAACCGTGCGGTGTGCGGGGTGTGCTCGGACGGTTTCAAATACACATGATTGCCGGCGGCCAGCGCGGTGGCCAAGGGGATCAGCGCCAAGTTGACCGGGTAGTTCCACGGCGCAATGACCCCCACCACGCCCAACGGCATCGGCCGCACCTGCGCACGTGCGGGCAGGAAGCGCCAACCCACGCCCACGCGAGTGGGCTGCATCCATTTGCGCAGATGCTTGCGCAAATGGTCGATATCGTTGAGCACCGTCATGCCATCGGCAATCTGGGTCTCGGCCTTGGCGCGATGCCCGAAGTCTTTGGCAATTGCATCCGCCATTTCGTCCATGCGCTGCTTCAGTGCATGCCGCAAGCGCTCCAGATCGTCCATCCGTTGCCGATAGTCGGGCTTGCTGGCCTGCCAGTTGTTGCGCAGATGCTGCAAGGTGGGTGCAAGTTCGCTGGGCTGGGTGTCGGTGAAGTTGTCCATACGCGGCAGTGTAGTCGTGCGCGGGCTAGAATCCAGCCCATGAACATTCGACCGTATCGCACCATCACACCGACGCTTGGCCAGCGTGTTTTCGTGGATCCGATGAGTACCGTGATCGGTGACGTGGTGCTGGGCGACGATGTTTCCATCTGGCCGTTCACGGTGGTGCGTGGCGATGTCAATTTCATCCGTATTGGCGACCGCACCAATGTCCAGGATGGCACGGTGATACACGTCAGCCACGACGGCCCCCACGCCAAGCGCGGCGGGTTTGCCACCCGCATCGGCAGCGATGTCACCATCGGCCACAAGGCCATCATCCATGCCTGCACGATTGAAGACGCCGTTTTGATTGGCATGGGCGCCATCGTGCTGGATGGCGCGGTGGTCAAAAAGCACGGCTTCGTTGGCGCCGGTGCACTCATCGCACCGGGCAAGGTGGTCGGCGAGGGTGAACTTTGGTTGGGTAACCCTGCCAAAAAAGTCAGGTTGCTCAGCGATGCCGAAATCGAAGCCTTGTATTACAGCGCCGGCCACTATGCACGTCTGAAGGACGACTACCTGGCGGGCGCTTGATGCTGGACACGGCGCACGAGGTTTACACCCCGGAAGGGGTGGCATTGCGATTGCCGGCCGCCGGGCCAGTACCGCGTGCGTTGGCGTGGGGCATAGATTTTTGCATCCGGATGGCGCTGTTGATGGTTTGTTCAATGGTGTTCGGCTTGTTGGGCAGCGCCGGGATGGGGTTTTATCTGGTGTGCATGTTCATCGTGGTTTGGCTGTACCCCATCGTTTGCGAGGGCATGTTTGATGGGCAGACACCGGGCAAACGGGTATTGCATCTACGGGTGATTTCCAGCGATGGCGCGCCAGTCGGCTGGTTGGCGGCGTGTGTGCGCAACTTGATGCGGACGGTGGATATGTTGCCGTTTGGCTATGCCTGCGGCGTGCTGTCGGGCTTGCTTGATCCCTGTGGTCGTCGGCTGGGCGATTTAGTGGCCGGTACCGTGGTGGTGCATGTGCCGCAACATCGCGGCAGCATTCAATTATTGGCCGACCTTCACGTCGCCCGCCCATTGCAGCCGTTGTTGCCATCCGAACAAGCAGCGGTCGTGGCGTTTGCCGAGCGCGCCGGCCAACTGACACCAGAGCGCCGCATCGAACTGGCCGATATCGCCAGTGTCGCCACCGGTGCCACGGGTGCGGCAGGTGTGCAGCAGCTGTTGGGGATTTCCAATTGGCTGTTGGGTAAACGCTGACTGCGCATGCGCCAGGAACATTTCATCCAGCGCCACCAACAGGAATGGGCTGATTTTGAGCAGTGGTTGGATGCGCGTGCCAGCAAGCCCAAGCGCGCGCGTGCTGATTCCGGCTGGCGCGGGCTTGCCGATGAAGATGTCCCCGCCGCCTATCGCCGCCTCTGTCAGCACCTGGGGCTGGCACGACGGCGCGGCTACAGCCCGCAATTGCGCGAGCGCTTGCAAGTGTTGATGCAACGCGGGCACGCGGTGATGTATCGGCCACCGCTGCCGCGCTGGCAGCGTGCGTTCGAATTCATCCTTGCCGATTTCCCCGCGCTGGTGCGCGCCGAGCGTGGCGTGATGTTGGCCGCCTTGGGGTTATTCGTGTTGCCACTGGTGCTGAGTTTCGTGGCGGTGCAATGGCAGCCGGAGTTGATCCACACCTTGATGCGCCCGCAGCAAGTGGCCGAGATGGAGACGATGTATGCCAAAGCTGCAGAAAAATTGGGGCGTGATTCCGGCACGGATTTGGCGATGTTCGGGTTCTACATCTTCAACAACATCAGCATCGGGCTGCGCACCTACGCCAGCGGTCTGGTGGCGGGAGTTGGCCCGGTGCTGGCGATTGTCTTCAATGGTTTGATGATCGGTGCGGTGGCCGGCCATCTGCAAGCGGCGGGGCTGGGGGATCCGTTCTGGCGTTTTGTGTGTGGACATTCGGCATTCGAGTTGACCGCGATCGTGATTGCCGGCGGTGCCGGGCTGCGCTTGGGCTTGGCGTTGCTGGTACCGGGCCGACGGCGGCGCGTGGATGCCTTGCTGGAAGATGGCCGGCGCGGCGCCAAGCTGTGTCTGGGCGTGTTCGTGATGTTGCTGCTGGCGGCGTTCATCGAAGCGTTTTGGTCGTCGATTGGCTGGATGCCGGCCAGCGTGAAATATTCGGTGGCTGCGCTGTTGTGGAGCGTGGTCGCTCTATGGCTGTGGCGTGGCGGGCGGGATCGCGATGCGCGCTGAACAACTACGTGTGGAGTTGTATCCGCGCTCGCCATGGGAGGCGATGGAGTTGGGGATCGCGCTGGTCCGCACGCATGCACGCGCAATCTGGTTGCCGTGGCTAGTACTGAGCTTGCCGTTGTTTGTCCTGCTCAATGGCCTGTGCCTGTGGCTGGGCCAAGCGTGGTGGGCGGCGTTGCTGTTGTGGTGGTTGAAACCGGTGTTCGACCGCATCCCCTTATTCGTGTTGTCGCGGGCAGTGTTTGGCGATGCGCCGGCGCTGCGTGAAACGCTGCAAGCACAGTGGGGCTGGGGCTGGCGGCCGATGCGGGGCTATCTGTCGTGGCGGCGGTTGGGGCCAGCGCGGGCGCTGTTGTTGCCGGTGGATTTGCTGGAGGGCGGCGTGCGGGTGGCCGATCGGCGGCGAGTGATCGGTGGTGCGGCGCGCGGCACCGCCGCGCTGCTGACCTTGGTGTGTGCCAATTTCGAACTGGTATTGGTGCTGGCTGCACTGGCCTTGGCCCTGATGTTTGTGCCGGTGGAACTGTTGTCCGAATCCGCCAAAGCCGCGTGGGCCTTGATCGCCGACGACCCGCCTGGTTGGGTGCAGGTGCTGCTCAATGCGGTGACCTGGCTGGCCACCAGTGTGATCGAGCCGTTTTATGTGGGGGCCGGGTTTGGTCTGTATCTGGATCGGCGTACGCGGCTGGAGGCGTGGGATGTGGAGATCGGGCTGCGTCGTTTGCGTACCCGGCTGACGTCTGCCTTCAGCGTACTGGCCTGTGCGGGAGTATTGGCACTGACCCTTCCGCACAGCGCCGAGGCGGTCACACCCGCAACCACGGTGGCGCGCGAGAACACACTGGCCAAAGTGTTTCCGCGCATCGAACAAGACCCCGATTTCGCTCGTGCCGTACACGCCACCCAACACGACCCGCTGCTGCATCCGCAACGCACGCAAACGGTGTGGGTGCCGATCAAGAAAGGGCAAGCACCCGCCAAACCGAAGCAACCGGCATGGCTGCAGGCGATTGCCAAAGTGATTGCGCTGCTTGGCGAATATGGCCTGTGGCTGGTCATGGCCTTGCTGGCGGGCCTGTTGCTGGCAACGTGGCGCCGATGGTGGCCATGGTTGCGCGGGACGAGCAAGCCACCAGCCGTGGTACCCAGCCCGGTCAGCAGTGAAGCCGCCACGGATGCCGCCGCGTTGCCGGCAGATATCGTGGGCAGCGCACGCACGCTGTGGCAACAAGGACGGCGGCGCCGCGCGCTGGCATTGCTGTATCGCGCCAGTGTCGAGACGATGACGACGCAAGCGGGCGTGGTGCTGGTGCCTGGTGCCACCGAGGCCGACTGTCTGCGCGCTGCCCGTGCATGGCCGGATCTGCAGGCACGCGACACCTTCGTCGGCATGGTGCGAATCTGGCAATACGCCGCCTATGCCGAACAGTTGCCGGATACCGACACCTTCGACGCCTTGTTGCAGCGGCTGACCGGCAGTTTTGCGTGGCGCACATGAGTCGTGCGCGCAGCCTATTGCCGTGGCTATTGGGGCTGGCACTGATGGGCGTGTTGGTGGCGTGGTTTTTGCTCACCCACAAGCGCGAGCTGCAAACCATCCCGTTGCCTGCGCGCGGTGAAGCCAGCTACAACCCGTTGTACGCACTGAAACTGGGCCTGCATGCGCAAGGCCAACAGGTGCAGTCGCGCCAGCGTCTGGAATTGGACAAGATGCATTTGGGCGCGCACGACACCGTGCTGATTTACAGCGACCCGCGCACGCTTGGCGATGCCGAATTGGCGGCGTTATTCGCCTTCGTCGAAACCGGTGGGCATCTGATTTTGCGCCTGCCCGCGTGGCAACAAGCGGCCAACGAAACCACGTTATCGCAGTGGTTGCCCATCGCGCCGAATTTGCATAAACCCAAGTGCATGGCGTTCAACATGCCGGGGCAAACGCCGCATCAAGAATTTTGTAATGGCGCGCAATTTGATCTGATCAAAGGCACCAAGACCCACGCCGCGTGGCGCACCCGGCAAGGCCAACATGTGTTCGCACGATTTGCGTATGGGGATGGCAGTGTGGATGTGCTTTCGACGCTGGACATGTTGAACAACACAAGTCTAAGCGATTCCCCGCACAGCCTAATGGCCCGGCAATTACTGGCCCCCAACTGGAAAACAGGCCGCATGCATTTGGTGTACGCCGCCGATATGCCACCGCTGTGGCGCTGGTTGTTGATCCATGCTTGGCAAGTGCTGTTGCCGTTGCTGTTGGCGTTACTGACATGGCTATGGCTGCGCGCACAACGCTTCGGGCCGTGGCTGCCCTCGTCGGTGCAGCCGCGCCGTGCATTGCTCGAGCATGTGGATGCCAGCGGCGAGCACCTGCTGCGCTACGGCAAGCTCACCCTGCTGCATCGCGCGCTGCGCGAGACGGTGTTGGCGCGTTTGCGTCGGGTGGATCCGTTGATTGCCGCGCAACAAGGCGACACCCAGGCGCGC
>DAORUL010000092.1:0-6253 GCA_035433165.1 Thermomonas sp.
TCCACCCGCTGTCGAAGGCGGTGGATCCGGCGTGGGAAGCGCGCAGCGACTGGGACATCTTCAAGGGCATCGCCAAGGCGGTGAGCGCGATGGCGCCCGGCGTGCTGGGCGTGGAGAAAGACGTGGTGCTGGTGCCCACTTTGCACGACACCCCCGGCGAGCTGGCGATGCCGCTGGGCGTCACCAACTGGAAGAAGGGCGAGTGCGAGCCGATTCCGGGCAAGACCATGCCGACGATTGCGGTGGTCGAGCGCGACTATCCGAACCTGTACAAGAAGTTCACCTCGTTGGGCCCGCTGCTGGACAAGCAGGGCAATGGTGGCAAGGGCATCAATTGGGATACCAAGGATGAAGTGCATTTCCTGGGTGATCTCAACCACCGCGTGCGCGAAGAAGGCATCAGCCAGGGCCGCCCGAATATCCAGACTGCGATTGATGCCGCCGAATGCGTGCTGCATCTGGCGCCGGAAACCAATGGCCATGTGGCCGTCAAAGCGTGGGAGGCACTGGGTGAATTCACCGGTCGTGACCACACCCATCTGGCGGTGGGCAAAGAGCACGAAGCCATCCGCTTCCGTGACATCCAGGCGCAGCCGCGCAAGATCATTTCTTCGCCCACCTGGTCCGGTCTGGAAGACGAACACGTCAGCTACAACGCCGGCTACACCAACGTCCATGAAATGATCCCGTGGCGTACCGTGACCGGCCGCCAACAGTTCTACATGGACCACGAGTGGATGCTGGCGTTCGGCGAAGGCTTCATGCAGTACCGTCCACCGGTGGATACCAAGACGATTGCCCCGCTGCACAACAAGCGTGGCAACGGCAACAAGGAGATCGTGCTGAACTGGATCACCCCGCACCAGAAGTGGGGCATCCACAGCACCTATTCCGACAACCTGATCATGCAAACGCTCTCGCGTGGCGGCCCGATCGTGTGGCTGTCTGAAGACGATGCGCGGGAAGCGGGGATTGAAGACAACGACTGGATCGAGCTGTTCAACGTCAACGGTGCAATTGCCGCGCGTGCGGTGGTCAGCCAACGCGTGATGAACGGCATGGCGATGATGTACCACGCGCAGGAACGCATCATCAACACGCCCGGCTCGGAGATCAGCGGCACCCGTGGCGGCATCCACAACTCGGTCACCCGGATTGTGCTCAAGCCCACTCACATGATCGGCAGCTATGCCCAGTTCGCCTATGGCTTCAACTACTACGGCACGGTGGGCAGCAACCGTGACGAATTCGTGATCGTGCGCAAGATGGACAAAGTGGATTGGTTGGATGGCGAAGCAGTGCCTGCCAACGCTCAGGAGGTGGTGTGATGAAAGTACGTGCACAGATCGCAATGGTGCTGAACCTGGACAAGTGCATCGGCTGCCACACCTGTTCGATCACCTGCAAAAACGTGTGGACATCACGCGAAGGTGTGGAATACGCCTGGTTCAACAATGTGGAAACCAAGCCCGGCGTGGGCTATCCCAAGGAATGGGAAAACCAGGACAAGTGGAACGGTGGCTGGGTGCGGACCCGTGCCGGCAAATTGGTGCCCAAAGCCGGTGGCCGGTTCCGCATGCTGTCAAAGATTTTTGCCAATCCGGACCTGCCGCAGATCGACGACTACTACGAGCCGTTTGATTTCGATTACCAGCACCTGCACGAAGCACCGGACAGCAAGCACCAACCCACCGCGCGCCCGCGTTCGCTGATTTCCGGCCAGCGCATGCAGAAGATTCATTGGGGTCCGAACTGGGAAGAAATCCTGGGTACCGAGTTCGCCAAGCGCAGCAAGGACAAGAACTTCGAGGGCGTGCAAAAAGAGATCTACGGCGCGTTCGAAAAAACTTTCATGATGTACCTGCCGCGCCTGTGCGAGCACTGCTTGAACCCGGCCTGCGTGTCCGCCTGCCCATCGGGTGCGATCTACAAGCGCGAGGAAGACGGCATCGTGCTGATCGACCAGGACAAGTGCCGCGGTTGGCGCATGTGCGTGTCGGCCTGCCCTTACAAGAAGATCTACTACAACTGGAAGTCGGGCAAATCCGAGAAATGCATCTTCTGCTATCCGCGCATTGAAATGGGCGAGCCCACCGTGTGCTCGGAAACCTGCGTGGGTCGCATCCGCTACCTCGGCGTGCTGCTGTACGATGCCGACCGCATCCAGGAAGCAGCCTCGGTGCCGGCGGAAAAGGATTTGTATCAGGCCCACCTCGATATCTTCCTGGATCCGAACGACCCCAAGGTCATCGAGGCCGCACGCAAGGAAGGCATCCCCGACAGCTGGCTGGAAGCCGCGGTCAATTCCCCCACCTACAAGCTCGCCATTGATTGGAAACTGGCGCTGCCGCTGCATCCGGAATACCGCACCTTGCCGATGGTGTGGTACGTGCCGCCGCTGTCGCCGATCCAGTCCGCCGCCGAACGTGGCCGCGTGGGCATGAATGGCGAATTGCCGGATATCGGCTCGCTGCGTATCCCCGTGCGTTATCTGGCCAACCTGCTCACCGCCGGCGATGAAGCGCCGGTGATCCGTGCGCTGGAACGCTTGATGGCGATGCGCGCCTGGCGCCGCGCCAAGAACGTGGACGGCGTGGAAGATCTGGCCGTGCTCAAGCAAGCAGGGTTGACCGTGGCGCAGGCCGAGGACATGTATCGCTATCTGGCGATTGCCAATTACGAAGACCGCTTCGTGATTCCCACCGCGCATCGCGAATACGCCAACGACACCTTCGGCGAGCGCGGCGGCTGCGGCTTCACCTTCGGCAATGGCTGCAGTGGCGATTCGCCGGCAGATCTGTTCGGTCAGCGCAAGACCACCACGTATGCCGTGCATCCGAACCGGACGGAAAAGTTCGAGGTGGCTGAATGAGTGTGCTCAAGCTCGTCGGCGTGCTGCTGGACTACCCGCAGGATGCGCTGTGGCAGCACGGCGATGAACTGCTGGCAGCGGTCGATGCCACTGGCTTGCCGGCAGCGCGGCGGATGCAGTTGGAGACGTTTGTTCGCGAGTTGCTGAAAACGGAGGCGCTGGAGGCCCAGGACCGTTGGCTGCAAACCTTCGATCGTGGGCGGGCGATGAGCTTGCTGCTGTTTGAACACATCCACGGCGAATCGCGTGACCGTGGGCAGGCAATGGTGGATCTGATCGAAGCCTATCGCAAGCATGGCTACGAGCTGGATGCCAAGGAGCTGCCGGATTACCTGCCGCTGGTGCTCGAATATCTCAGCCAACGGCCACAGGAAGAAGCCCGCGATTGGCTGCACCACGTCAGCCATATCGTCGGGTTGCTGGCCGCACGTGCAGGTGAACGCCAAAGCCCGTACACGCTGTTGCTGGAAGTCCTGGTGGAGTACGCCGAAGGCAAACTCGACCTGGGCAGCTTGCGGCAACGTGCCAGCCAGGAACCCCGTGACGACACGCCGGAAGTGATGGACCAGCTTTGGGAAGAGGAAGCGGTGCGCTTTGGCACCGAAGCCCCCACCGATGACTGCAAGCCCAACAGCCGCCCCGCATACCGCACAACCAATGCCGCAACCCAACAGGTGCAGCCATGAATTATTTGAATCAATTCTGTTTCCAGATTTATCCCTATATCGCGCTTGCCGTGTTCTTCATCGGCAGTTGGGTGCGTTTCGACAAGTCGATGTATACCTGGCGCACCGGCTCCAGCCAATTGCTGTCCGACAAGGGCATGCGCATTGGCAGCAATCTGTTCCACCTCGGCATTCTTGCCATTTTGGGTGGCCATTTGGTGGGCTTGCTGACCCCGCATGCGCTGTATGCGAGTGTCATCACCGCGCCGCAAAAACAAGTTCTGGCGATGGTGGCCGGTGGCGTGTTTGGTGCGGTCTGTCTGGTGGGGATCAGCATCCTCACCGTGCGCCGCCTGTTCAACCCGCGGGTGAAGGCCACCGGCACCACCGGTGACACCGTGATCTTGCTGCTGTTGTTCGCGCAGTTGTTGCTGGGTCTGTACACCATCGTGCAATCCACCCATCACATGGATGGTGGCGTGATGATGGCGCTGGCCGATTGGGCACAGCACATCGTCACCTTCCGCTTTGGTGCCGCCGACTACGTGGGCGATGTGCACTGGGTCTACAAGACGCATATCTTCCTGGGCATGACCTTGTTCCTGGTGGCACCGTTCACCCGTCTGGTGCACGTGTGGAGCATCCCGGTCAGCTATTTCTGGCGGCCCTACCAGGTGGTGCGTCGCCGCCAGCCCGGCCTGCGCTATGGGCCGAGGGCGTAAGTTATGGGTGAGTCCAAACCACGCCTGCGCGAGCTGCCCATCACCGTCATCGACAGCGGCAAGTCGGTGGCGGAAGAAGCCCACAGCCATGCCCATGACCACAACGACGAAGGCCCGCGCTCGCTGGGGCAGGCCGCGCCCAGCTTCCTGTTTGTGGGCGATACCGCGATCAGCGAAGCCGATATTGCCCGCGAGATGCAGTTTCATCGCGCCATGACGCCGGAGCACTCGCGTGCCGACGCCGCACGTGCGCTGGTGGTGCGTGAGTTGTTGCGTCGCGAAGTGGAACGCTTGGGTCTGCAAGGCGATGTGCAAGATGCGGGCAGCGAGGCGATGGAAGAAGCCTGCACCCGCGTGCTGCTGGAGCGCGAAGTCGAAAACCGCGTGCCCACACTGGAAGATTGCCAGCGCTATTACGCGCAAAACCCGGAGCGCTTCCATGCACCCGACCGCATCCGCGTGCGGCATATCCTGCTGGGCGCGGCGGCGGATGATGTCAGTGGCCGTTTCAATGCGCGTGAGCAGGCGGAAAAACTCATCGCGGAATTGAAACTGCAACCGCATTTGTTCACCGACTTCGCGCTACGCCATTCCGATTGCCCCTCCAAAGACGACGGCGGCGAGCTGGGTTGGCTGGAGCGTGGTCAGGCAACCCCGGAATTTGATCGCCAAGTGTTTCGTTTGCGTGAGGGTTTGGCGGCATTTCCGGTGGAGTCGCGCTGGGGTTACCACGTCGTTTGCGTGGATGCTGTCGAAAGCGGCGAAGAACTTGCGTTCGATCAAGTCCGGCAGCGGATTTCCGACTATCTTGAACTGCAGGTTCGGCAACGCGAACTTCAGCAATACCTGCAAGGTTTGCAGGAACGCTACGAGGTACGCGGGCTGGACGCCATCGAGGCTGGCGCGGCCTGATTGCAGCAGGACGCGCCGCCGGCAACAGGTTTCTTAACCACCACCGGAAGCACGTCCATGCAGGACTTCTCTCACATCAGCACCGCCCGCCAGCAGCGGGCGCTTTGGCTGAGCACCATCGCCTTTACCACCTGCTTTGCAGTGTGGATGATTTTTTCCATCATCGGCATCCAGATCAAAAAAGATCTGGGGTTGAATGACACCGAGTTCGGGTTGTTGATCGCCACGCCCGTGCTCAGTGGTTCATTGCTGCGCATTTTCCTCGGGGTGTGGGCCGACCAATTGGGCGGCCGCAAAGTGCTCACTGCGGTGATGCTGGCTGGCGCTGCCGCCACCTGGATGCTGACCCACGCGCAGACCTATCCGCAATTCTTGATCGCCGCATTGGGCGTGGGGATTGCCGGCAGCTCGTTTTCGGTCGGTGTGGCTTATGTATCGAAGTGGTTCCCGGCAGAAAAGCAGGGCACCGCACTGGGTATTTTCGGTGCCGGTAATATTGGTTCGGCCGTCACCAAATTGCTTGCCCCCATGGTGATGGTGGCTGCGGGCTGGACGATGGTGGCCAAGGTCTGGGCCGTGGGTTTGGCGGTGATGGCCATCTTGTATTTCCTGTTCTCGCAGGAAGACCCATCACTGGAGCAGCGCCGCAAGGCCGGTGTCAAGCCGATGCCGTTTTCCGAGCAGATGGCCCCGCTGAAGAACCTGCAAGTGTGGCGCTTCGCGCTGTATTACTTCTTCGTGTTCGGCGGCTTTGTGTCATTGGCCCTGTGGTTGCCGCGCTATCTGATTGGTGCGTATGGCATGGACGTGGCGCACGCCGGTATGTTGGCGGCCTGCTATTCCATCCCGGCCAGTTTGTTCCGGGTGGTGGGCGGCTGGATGTCGGACAAGCTGGGCGCACGCAAGGTGATGTACTGGACCTTCGGTGTCTCGGTCATCTGCTGTTTCCTGCTGGCCTATCCCGACACCCAGTACGTGGTGAAGGGCATCAAGGGTGATGTCACCTTCCATCTGGCCATTGGCGTGGTGCCGTTCACCCTGCTGGTGTTCGTGCTGGGTTTCTTCATGTCGCTGGGCAAGGC
>DAORUL010000093.1:0-6173 GCA_035433165.1 Thermomonas sp.
GGAAAGTCACGTGGTGCTGCACGCCGCGCATGTCGGCAAAACGCAGGTCCACAAACTCGATCTTGTGGTCTTTGATGAGCTTTTCGATCTGTTCCAGCGACATGATGCACTCCGAAGTGTGGGGCGTGATGGGTAGAGCTTTGGCAGTGATGGCTATAGCAAATGCCGTGCCAAACGCTATGTTATTGATTCCATTATGATCCCCCGAATGAATTGGCAGAAATTGCACGCTTTTGGTGCATTTATTTCTCAGAAATCACTAACTTGGTGAATTGAGAATCAAGGTATGCTGCGCCACCCCTCCATACCCTGCGCCCATGAACGATCTGTTGGCGGCCCTGCTACTGGGCATCATTGAAGGCATCACCGAATTCCTGCCCATTTCCAGCACCGGCCATTTGCTGATTGCCGAACATTGGTTGGGCGCGCGCAGCGATCTGTTCAATGTTGCGATCCAGGCGGGCGCCATCCTTGCGGTGGTGTTGATTTACTGGAAGCGCTTATGGGGCATGTTGCTGGCATTTGCCGGCCGCGATGCGCCGGCCGCCTTCGACCCGCTGGGCATCACCGCCACCCCGGCACAGTCGCGGACATACGCGATCAAGTTGATGGCGGCCTTCGGTGTCACCGCGGTGCTGGGGTTGCTGGTCAAGAAACTGGGCTGGCAACTGCCGGAGTCGGTGACGCCGGTGGCCTGGGCGCTGGTGCTGGGTGCGCTGTGGATGCTGGCCGCCGAATGGCTGGCGGGCCGGCGTGCAGCGCAGGTCGGCGAGCGCACCACCATCACCTGGACGGTGGCCTTGCTGGTCGGTGCCGCGCAAGTGCTGGCGGGTGTGTTTCCCGGCACCTCGCGCAGCGCCGCCACCATTTTCGTCGCCCTGCTGGCCGGCACCACCAGCCGCGCTGCCGCCACCGAATTCGCGTTTCTGGTCGGCATCCCCACCATGTTTGCCGCCACCGGCTACGAGCTGTTGTCGATGTACAAGCAGGGCGCGCTGGGCGGTGAAAATTGGACGGCGCTTGGCGTGGCGTTCGTGGTGTCGGCCATCACTGCTTTTGTGGCGGTGAAGTGGTTGCTGCACTATATCCAGAGCCACCGCTTCACCGCGTTTGCGGTCTATCGCCTGGCGTTTGGCGTTGCCTTGCTGCTGTGGTTGCCGACTGGCAGTTAATTCGGCCGCAGGTCGCGGTTTACATTGTTCGCTCTCACTTTCGAAGGTCTCTGCATGAAACAGCTGCTCCTGCTCGCACTTCCACTGGCCTTGGCCGGTTGCCCCGGCCCGCAGCACGCCACACCTGCGGCCACCGATGCGCCAGCTGCTGCCACGCCGGCAACACCCGCAGAGCCCGCTGCCACCACGCCACCGGCACTCAAGCCGATGAACCCGAATGCGCAGCAGGCCCAATTCCGCAGCATTGGCCCAATTCAAGCGGTCAATGAGTTGCCCAAGCAGCACTGGGCATTGCAGACCGCGGTGGATGCGCATGGACAATCCATTGAGGCGCTATTTGCGCGTGCCGACAAGCCGCTGACGCTGGATTTCAGCGCAAGCAAGCTTGCGCTCAGCAACACCTGCAATGCGATGAACGCCAGCTTCAAATTGTCCGGCCCCAATATTGTCATCGACAAATTTGCAGGCACGCTGAAAGCGTGTGAGCCCAAGCTGATGGCGATGGATCAAGCCATCGGCAAGCGTCTGTCCGGCAGCCTGGGGCTGCGCATGTCACGCGGGGGTGCACCGCAGCTGGAGCTGACCAGTTCGGCCGGGGATGTGCTGGTATTTGCAGGCGGTCAAACCGACGCAAACAACTATGCAGGCCCTGCCGAGCGGGTGTTCCTGGAAATTTCCCCGGATGCCGAACCCTGTGCCAGCGACAGCAAGGTGTTGTGCGCGCAGATGCGTGAAATCCACTACGACGACAAGGGTTTGAAAGCAGGCACGCCTGGGCCGTTTGTGGAATTCCGTACCCCGATTGAAGGCTTTGCGGTGCGCCCCGGCGTGCGCAGCATACTGCGCGTCAACCGGTTCCCGCTGAAAACTGCCGGCCAAGACGGTTCCAAGTTCGCCTATAAGCTGGATATGGTGGTGGAGGTGGAAGTCGTGAAGCCGACCGGCGCGGCGTCACCTATGGCAGATGCGGCCAAGCCGAAGCAATAACGCTGGCGATGCTGCAAAACAAAAACCCGCCGGAGGGCGGGTTTTTGTCGGGAGCCAGATCCCCGACCGGCGCATCGGGGATGGCGCGCTGGCAGAGGCGAACGCGCTACGCACGTTCGCGCCAGTGCGTCACTTGATCTTGCCTTCCTTGTACATCACGTGCTTGCGAACAACGGGGTCGTACTTGCTGACTTCCATCTTGTTCGGGGTGTTCTTCTTGTTCTTGTCGGTCGTGTAGAAATGACCGGTACCGGCCGACGAGATCAGACGGATTTTATCGCGCTTGGTAGCCATGATTTAGTTTCCCTCAGACCTTCTCGCCCTGCTTGCGCAGGTCGGCGAGGACGGCATCGATACCGTTCTTGTCGATGGTGCGCAGCGCGGCATTGGAAATACGGAGTTTGATCCAACGGTTTTCCGAAGCGACCCAGAAACGACGCTCGTGAAGGTTGGGCTGGAAGCGACGACGGGTCTTGCGATTGGAATGCGAGACGTTGTTGCCGGTCGTCGTACGCTTGCCAGTGACTTGGCAGACTTTGGACACTGTGCACCTCGATGGTGTGTGGTTGTCGCCCGTAGCCCGGGAGACGGCGGCCCCGGAGCAATACCCACACCGGGATACACTGCAGGACGCAGTGAGCCGCGCATTATGGGCGAGTTTTCCTTTCCACGCAAGCAGTTAGCTGTTGGGCTGAAGCGGGTCGACCACAATTGCCGGGTGCAGCTGCAAACGCGTCTGGCTGGGGGACAGGATCAGTACTTGCCAGCCCAAGCGGGCAGCCAGCCGATCCAGCAAGGCCGAACCGGTGCCGGTATCGGCACGTGCAGGCGGCTGCATGACCACCACATCGCCCGTGGTGCTGGTGTGGATGTCCAGTGCATGCGCGTCCATGCGCAAGTGCAGCCGGGTGCATGCCTGCGCTTGCAGGTGCAACCGCAGCAGGCCCGCGATCAACAACAGCGCCTCACGGCGTGCGGTGCGCAGTTGCACAGGGGCATCAATCACGACCGGGATGGCAGGCTTGCCGACCATTGCACGTGCGCTGGCATCCTGCAGTAGCGCCGGTGCATCCACCGGCTCAATGGTCAACGGCTTGCGCCGCGCGCTGGCCAGCATGGCTTCCAGCAACTGCCCCATGTCTTGCACACCACGCTCCAGTCGCGCCAGCCGGGCATGCTGTTGCGGTGACATGCCGGCATCGTCCAGCAACACTTCGGTGACACCTTGGATCACCGCCAGCGGGGTGCGCAATTCGTGGCTGGCATCGGCAAGGAAAGCTTGCTCGTGCGCGTCGGCATCCACCAGCCGTGCTTGATAGGCGTCGATGGCAGCGGCCAGTTGCCCAAGCGCATCGTGGCTGACTGCGGCAGCCAGTTGGGTGGGCTGTGGTCGTACCGGCAGGGCCTCCACGCTTTTTGCCAGATGCCGCACCGGTTGCAGGGCAATTCCAGCCAACAGCCAGCCCAGCCAGCCGGCCAATGATGTGCCCAGTACGATCATGGCAATCACCAGGCGGTGCAGGTGGTGCTCCATTTGTTCGATATCGCCCATGTCGATGACAAACACCAGGCGCCCCGCTGCAGTGTCGAATACTCCGACGTGAATATCTTCATCAGCGGGATCTTCGTGCATGCCCAGGGGCAGCTTGGCATAGCGCGCCGGCAACGCCGGATCCCGGGCGTGATAACCGCTCAGGCGATGGGTGGAGGGAAGTTGCACCACCTGCCCGCGTGCCAAGCGCTGCCCGTAGTCTTCGGCTTGCCCGCGCAGGATCTCGCCGGAAACCACGTATTCGTAATCGTCGGCCATGTCCTGCATGATCCATGCGGACAAGCTGCTCATCACCAAGCCCAACAGCAATGCCAACAGGGTGAAGCGCTGGCGCAGCGGCCATCGCGCACTCATGCCTCCCCCAACAAGCGGTACCCCACACCGCGTACGGATTGGATCATGGCGTGGGCGAACGGCTTATCCACCAGTGCCCGCAACTCGTACACCTGGGTCTGCAATGCGGCCACATCACCGCCATGCTCGCCCCATCCGCGTTCCAGCAGGCGGGCATGCGGCACGATGCGCGGGGCCTCCTGCAACAAGCAAGCCAGCACCGCGCCCTGCAGTCGCGTCAACGGAATACGCCGGCCCTCGCGGCTGGCTGTCATGCTGTGTGGATCGTAGGTCAATGGCCCGAATGTCAATGCAGCATGGGCGTGCGCATGTCGGCGCAGCGCACGGATCCGCGCCTCCAGCTCGCGCAATGCGAAGGGTTTGACCAGATAATCATCGGCACCTTCGGCGTAACCGCGCAGCTTGTCTTCCAGGCTGTCGCGCGCGGTCAGCATCAATACCGGCACTCCATGCCCGGCCTCCCGCAAGCGTCGGCACAATGCCAAGCCATCCAGTCTGGGCAGGCCCAGATCAAGCACAATCACATCAATGTCACCACGCAAAGCCCGCGCCAAGCCACTGACACCGTCAGCACAGTGATCCATTTCGTGACCACGGCGTTCCAGAAAATCCCAGATATTGGCGGCGATATCGTACTGATCCTCAATCAGCAGGACGTGTAGGCCGGAGTTGGCAGAGGTGGACATGGGCGAACGATGCATGGGTTCGGAGTGTGCCGTAAATCGGGTTAACGAACATCTGAGTTTCAGCACAGCCAGTCCAACAAGTTGCGGCCCATGCTGTTGCCACTTCATACCGAGTACACCCGCATGCATACACCGGCGACACGACTTTTAGCCAAGGTGCCTGCGGTCACCTTGCTGTTTTGGTTGATCAAGATTGCCGCCACCACCCTGGGTGAGACCGGCGGCGATGCGGTGACCATGTCGTGGCTGGGCGAAGCCAGCGCACAAGCGCATGCCAACGGGTATTTGATTGGCACCGGCATTTTCACCGTCTTGTTCGCATTTGCGGTGTGGTTACAAATCCGGGCAAAGCAATTCAACCCGTGGCTGTATTGGTTTGCCATTCTGGCCAGCACCACGGTGGGCACCACGCTCGCCGATTTTGCCGACCGCTCGCTGGGAATCGGCTATAGCGGTGGCTCAGGACTGCTGTTGATGCTGCTGCTGGGCACGTTGTGGGCATGGAAGCGCACGCTGGGCACGGTAGCGGTGGCCAGCGTGGCCAGCCCGCAGGCCGAAGGGTTTTACTGGTTGACCATCATGTGTTCGCAAACGCTGGGCACGGCACTGGGGGATTGGGTGGCCGATACCCAAGGGCTGGGCTATACCGGCGGCATTGCGGTCTTTGGCGGTGCATTGGCGCTCGTGGCGATCCTGCATTGGTCGAAAAAGGTGTCGCCCACGCTGCTGTTCTGGGCCGCCTTCATCCTGACCAGGCCACTGGGTGCGGTACTGGGCGACTTCCTGGATAAACCGCTGGCCAGCGGCGGATTGGCCCTGAGCCGCACCTCGGCCAGCGTGGCGCTATTGGTGCTTGTGGTCGCGGCGGTGTTGCTATTTCCGCAGCGTGCAGCGGGGCGTGCGCATTGATCGGCATAATGTGCACAGGCCATTGGTGAACATTTTGCATGCTGCTTGAAACCATCGAACACAGCACCGGCGCGCACCCCCGGTGGAGCGTGATTTGGCTGCACGGACTGGGTGCCGACGGGCATGATTTTGCCCCCATCGTGCCGGAGTTGGTGCGCAAGGATTGGCCTGCGCTGCGCTTCGTATTCCCGCATGCACCGGTACGCACGGTCACGATCAATGGCGGTGCGCGCATGCGGGCGTGGTACGACATCACCAGTTTCGGGTTTGATGATCTGGCGCTGCGCGCCGACCGTGCCGGTGTAGCCGAATCTGTCGCGCAAATCGAGGCACTGATTGCACGCGAGGGCGAACGTGGCGTGCCGCCGCAGCGGGTGTTGCTGGCAGGTTTCTCGCAAGGCGGGGCAATCACGCTGGCGGTCGGCTTGGCGCGCAGCCAACCGCTGGCCGGTTTGATTGCGCTGTCGACCTATCTGCCAATGACTGCCCAGCAGGCGCAAGCCAGCATGGCTG
>DAORUL010000094.1:0-6131 GCA_035433165.1 Thermomonas sp.
GGCCAAGGGGCAATCCGGATTACCTTTTTTACGAGGAACACACCATGAACATGAACAACAAAGGCTTCACCTTGATCGAATTGATGATCGTTGTCGCGATCATCGCCATCTTGGCCGCAATTGCACTGCCGGCGTACCAGGATTACACGGTTCGCTCGCGCGTGTCCGGCTTGGCCGTCATCGGCGACGGCATGAAGTCGACCGTTGCGGAAAACATTGCGTCAATGGGTCTGCCCACCGGTGCTGTCACCAGCGCCTCCGCTTGCTTGGGCGTGTCGGTTGGTGCCATCGCCGGCGATGCCAACGTTGCAAACACCGCTTGCACCTTGGGCACAATCACCGTTACGGGCACGGCCGCGACTAGGGGCACGATCCTGACGTTCGTGCCAACCAACATCAACACGGCCTCCGTGGGTACATCTTGGGTGTGCACGGGCAGCGGCAGCGCGCCCAAGTACTACCCGTCGACTTGCCGTTGATTTTTGACGAGAGTCAGCTCCAAGGAACCAAGAAAAACCCCGCGCAAGCGGGGTTTTTTTTGTAGGGACACGAGCTCGCAGGCAACTGGCTGGACGGCGATCCAATGACAGGCCGCGCGGAACGATGCCGCCAAACGGCGCTCACACATGGAGCTCGACACAACAGCTAACATGTTGGGTTTGAGGAGCGACACAATGCGCAGTGCAAGATGGGTGTTCGCCGGGGCGCTGCTGGGGACAGTGTTCGCCTACTGGATCGGCCTTCATGGCCCGTACGTGCTGGACGACATCAACAACCTGACGCCCATTGCCGAATGGCTGCACGGCGACAACACCTGGCAGCATGTGGTACTGAGCAACGGAGCGGGCATGTTCGGGCGCTCGTTGTCGATGGCGACGCTGATGCTGAGCGCCTGGGTCGCTGGCTTCACTCCTTTTGCATTCAAACTTGGCAACCTGTTCACGCATTTGCTTTGCGGGTTCGCCGGCTGGCAAATGTTGCGCCATGCGATCGTGCGCGACCCCCATTTGCGCAGGCACGCGGATATTGCCGCAGCGTTGCTTGCAGCCTTGTGGTTGCTGCACCCCCTCAACCTGAGCACCGTGTTGTATGCCGTGCAACGCATGGCGCAGATGAGCGCGCTGTTCACGCTGGCGGCGCTATGGGCCTACTTTTTGTTACGCACCGCGCTACAACAAGGACACACGCGCCGTGCCGCCTGCGGGCTGTTCGTGCTGTTTCCGATGTTCCTGCTAGCCGGCCTTCTGAGCAAGGAAAATGCGGCCGTGGCACCGGCATTGTGCCTCGTCTTCGAACTGGCCTACTTTCGACAACCCCGCGACGAGCATCAACCGGCCGTAGCCAAGCGCATCCTTGCCATCTTCTATGGCGGGTTCCTGCTCGTACCGACTATCCTCGCAGCAGCCGTCTTTGCCCTGCGTCCGAACCGCTTTCTCGGCGGCTACGCCGTTCGCGATTTCACCTTGCCTGAACGCCTGCTTTCGGAAGGTCGGGCGGTAATGGACTATGTTGGTGCACTGCTGCTGCCGCGCGGGCGGGCGATGGGCGTGTTCAATGACGATTTCGCTGTCTCCACCGGGTTGATGTCGCCGCCTTCCACCGCGATCGCGGTGTTTGCACTGGTCGCGATCAGTGCACTCGCGATCGCCCTGCGCAAACGCGCACCCAGTGTTTTCGCCGGGTGGTTTTTCTTCCTGGTCGCGCACTCGATCGAATCGAGTGTTTTGCCGCTTGAGCTCTATTTTGAACATCGCAACTACCTGCCCGCTTTCGGCCTGCTGCTGGCTGTGGCCGGCATGGCGGAATTCCTGACGCGGCGGATCGAGCCTGGCGCAATGCCACGCTGGAAACTGGGGGTGTTGGCTGCAGGTGGCTATGCGTTGGCGCTGGGCGTGGCCACGCACGCGCGGGCGTTCGTGTGGGCCGACGAGGGACGTTTCCTGCATCAGGAAGCCGTGCATCATCCAGGCTCCGTGCGCGCGAACACCGCACTGGCATACTACGAAATCCGCCAGGGCAACGTGATACTCGCGCGCGCAGCCATCGATGGCTTGCTGCAAAGCCCCAATCCACGCGTTCGCGAACTGGCCTATTTGCATCGCGTACTTTCCGACTGCGTCGTCTCGGGTGACGCCACGGCGAACGACCTGCACCAAGCCATCGCGCTGGCTCGTCCGAAGGTCACCCTCGATGAAATGTACGTGTTCGCGGATCTGGCCACGATCAACGATCAGCGCGCCTGCAACGGCGCCAGTCCGGCGATGCTGGCAGATACGATCGTGGCCATGTTGGCCGTCGCGCACAGCCAACCCGACGGCATCTTGCCAAAGTGGAAGCTGCGCAATACTGCGGCACAGCTCTACGCGGCGGCCGGAGACTGGAATCTTGCGATGGCACAGGCGGAACTGGCCTGGCAACCTACCGCCGATGCGCCGGTCGGCGCCTTTCTGGTGCGCACGTACGCCAGAAATGGAATGCAGGAAAAAGCCGAACGGACATTTGATGAAGTTGCCCGGCGCGTGAATCGCAACGATTTCAAGGACCGCAATGGACTCATCGAGCTGAGGCAATTTCTCGATCGGGCGAAAGCGGACCAAACCGACTGAACCGCACCACGCCAATTCGCAGGTCGCAATTCCCGCAACGATACCAAGAGAGTCCTCATGGCCTTTTACACACCCGTTACCACCGATCCAGGTTCAGGCGCATGAACTCCGCAAAAGCAAATCGCCGGATGTGGGTTGGATTGGCTATGGCATTCGCGCTCGCGGTCATCGCATATTGGCCATCTCTGCGCGGCGGCTACGTGTTCGACGACCATATCAATATCGCGTTGAATACCAATGTTCATGTCCAATCGCTCGATTGGGAGTCGTTGCACAACGCGACATTGGGGCAGCCTTCGGCTGCGAACCGCCCGCTGGCCATGATCAGCTTTGCCATCGACTGGTATCTGGGCGGCGGCGATCCGTTCCGCATGAAAGTCACGAACCTGATCATTCACTTGATCAACGGCCTGCTGCTGCTCAGTCTGCTGCGCACGCTGTTGCGAGCGTGCCCACGTGCGTCAGCTATCCAACATGCCGACAGTGTGGCCCTGTGCGTAACGGCCGCATGGTTGCTGGCACCAATCAACTTCACTGCGGTGGCCTACATCGTCCAAAGGATGGAAAGCCTGTCCCAACTGTTTGTTCTCGCAGGATTGTGGGGCTACCTCGCCGCGCGCGAGCGCATGCGCGAGGGGAAACCCGGCTTTCTGCGCGCTGTGGCGAGCATCCTGCTGGGCACGGCCATTGGCGGACTCTCCAAGGAATCGGCAGTATTGCTGCCCTTGTACGCATTGATTGCCGAATGGACCATTTTCGGGTTCAAGCACGCGGATGGCCGAATTGATCGCCGCCTGCTCGCGATGTATCTACTGGTGCTGGTGCTGCCCGCCTGCGCGGCGCTGTACTGGGTTGCAGGCCACGCCCTGCCAGCTGCAGCGTGGGAGGGCCGCCCGTTCACACTCGGCGAACGTCTGCTCACGGAACCGCGCGTTCTGTGGGACTACGTGCAATGGGCCGTGCTGCCCCTACCCACCCAGATGTCGCTTTTCCACGACGGCATAGCGATTTCGCACGGATGGTTCGACCCGCCTACCACGGCGCTGGCGATTCTCGCTCTGGCAATTGCACTTTTTGCGGGCGTACGGCTGCGTCGCACCCGACCGCTGGTTGCCCTGGGCATCGGCTGGTTTTTTGCTGCGCACCTGCTCACGGCCACCGTGATTCCACTGGAAATCGCTTTCGAACACCGAAATTATTTCGCCAGCATCGGCTTGTATCTGGCAGTGTTTTCCGTCCTTGTGCCCCCAAGCGCAGCGTCACTGATGCTGGTGCGCATCGGCGCTTGCGTCGCGCTCGTCTTGTTTTTTGCCACCGTCACCTGGATCCGTGCACTGAACTGGGGTAACCCGTTGCTGTTCGCACTCAGCGAAGCGCAGGTGAATCCGCACTCGCCGCGCGCCGCCTACGAGCTGGCGAGGAACTACATGGACCTGGTACAGACACGGGATCGCGCCGATTCGCGCCTGGTTTCCGAGGCATTCAAGACAATGCAGCACGCCGCCACCATGCCCGGAGCGAATATCCTGCCCGATCAAGGCCTGCTGCTGCTCTCCGCGCACCTGCATCGCGAGACTCCGGAGGGTACGTGGGCGCGCATGCAGCACAAACTCGCCACGCAACCACTGACCGTGCAAGACGTCGAAGCGCTCAACAAGCTCAACAGTTGCATGCTGCAAGGCGCGTGCGAATTCCCGGCCAATGAAATGGTGCAGAGCTTTCTGTCGGCCCTGCAACACACACCACCTGATACGCGCATCCTATCGATTTATGCAAGCTACGCTTTCAATGTATTGCACGATTCCACCCTGGCATTGGATCTCGCGCGCGATGCCGTCAAGGAGAAGCCCACCGACATGCAGGTGCGCGCGAACATGTTGGTGCTGCTGGTGGCCAGCGGTCAGCGCGAACAAGCGGAAGCATTTTATGCACAGACGTTGCAGGATTTGCCGCAAGCACGACATAACGAAAAATTTCGGGCCTTGCTGCACACGCCGTCACCTGAAAAGTGATGCTGCGTGGTTACCAACCGAATAGCCGAATCCAACGTCGGGGTCGGGGTTGAGCCGCTACGCGCACCTCAACGTGGCACGTCGGACGGATTCGATTACGTGCAGTTGCATGCCGCAGCCTGATTCGATACATGTTCCGCGAAGTAGGCCCTGATGCCGCCAAACCCGAGATCGCTGAACTTTCCAAGGTACTACCATGCCAACAGACAGCAGCGCCGCGAAAATCCCGCGCACCGGGTTCCCTCTGGTCAGCATCGGTTTGCCCGTCTACAACGAAGCGCGATTCATCGAAGCTAGTCTGGCTTCACTGCGCAACCAGGACTATCCGAATCTCGAGATCATCATTTCGGACAATGCCTCCACAGACAACTCACTTGAAATCTGCAAGCGACATGGGGCCGAGGACGATCGAATCCGCATCGAAACGCTTGCAGTGAACCACGGGGCGATCGCCAATTTCCGGCGCACCCTGGATCTCGCGAATGGCGAGTTCTTCATGTGGGCTTCGGGTCACGACCTGTGGTCGCCAGACCTGGTATCCAGCTGCGTTGCCGAGCTGCAGGAAAATGGCAATGCCTGCCTGGCCTTTGCAAGTTCGCATTGGATCGGAGCGCAAGGCGAAGCACTCATGCGCTCATCCGGCTGGACGGATACCCGCGGACTTTCTGCCGTGGCGCGCCTGTTCACGATCTTTTGGGGCAACATGCATCCCATACTCGGCGTGATGCGCATGTCTCAATTGCGTGCCTGCAGGCCGCTGCTGAACATCACCGGCAGCGACCTCGTGCTGCTTTCGGACATGGTGCTGCGTGGCGATTTTGTGCACGCCTTGCAGCCGTCGTGGTACCGACGCGAGTTTCGCGAGGAAACCGAATACCAGGCAAAGCTGGATCGATATGCTTCGCCCAGCGTTGCAATATCGAAATCCAGGCTTCAACGCATTTTCCCGCTTTTGCAGCTTCCTTTTGCGTTGAATGGCGTGGTGATGCGTTCCACGCTTCCAGCAACGGACAAGATCGCCACGTTGATCGCGCTCTGGTCTTCGTTCCTGCCGCGCTATCTGGTTGGTCGGCGCAAGAATTTCCCTTGAGCTGATGAATCCCGAATCCGCCAGCCGTATTGCCAGGAAGGTCATTGCCATATCCCGCTGGTTATTCGCGCCGGCGGCGATCGTCTTTCTTGCGCTCGCCATATGGCATTCGCAAGGAATATTTCTTGCAGTGGTCAAGCAAGCCGAGATCTGGCCATTGCTGCTGGCCGTATTGCTCTGGTCCGGCCTGCACCTGTTGACACCGGTATTCAGCTGGATCCTGTTGCGCGATGTTGATTCCGCAGTCACCTATCAGGTGTTGCTGCGCATCCATGCTGACCGGTTGCCGGCACGCTATCTGCCTGGCGGGATCTGGCATACCGTATCAAGGGTGATGGATTTGCACGCACTCGGCGTCGGTCGTCAGTCGCTCTCTCGAATGGTGATCGCAGAAAATATCCTGCCGGTTGCGGTTGCGCTGAT
>DAORUL010000095.1:0-6102 GCA_035433165.1 Thermomonas sp.
GTGGTGCTGGATGACGAGGTCATCAACTCCAATCTGCCGTGGCGGATCAAGCTGGCCGAGCTGCGCGACAGCCTGCATCTGCGCGAACTGCACGTGGTCAATGACTTCGCCGCCGCCGCACATGGCGTGGGCCGCTTGGCTGCAGCAGACACCCGCCTGCTCACGCCGGACGTGCCCGCACCCACCACCGGCCCGGTACTGGTGGTGGGTGCGGGCACCGGCCTGGGTGCGGCGGTGTGCATTCCCGCCGGATACGGTGCAGTGGTGTTACCCACTGAAGCCGGCATGGCGGCCTTTGCGCCGGGCAATGCCCGCGAGATGGCAATCCTGACGTGGTTGCGCCAGCAGGGCTCTCGCCATGTCTGCACCGAACAGTTGCTGTCCGGTCCCGGGCTGGTGAATGTGTACCGTGCATTGGCCGAATTGCAAGGCAGGCCAGCCGGCTTGCAGACACCGGCGCAGATCGTGCTGGCCGCACACCATGACGAAGCCCTCGCACTGGAAGCGGTGTTGCTGTTCTGCGGCGTGCTGGGCAGCGTGATCGGGGATCTTGCCATGATCACCAGCGCGCACAGCGTGTATGTGGCTGGCGGTGTGGTACCGCAACTCATCGACTTCCTGCCGCGCAGCGAGTTTCACGCACGGCTGGTGGACAAAGGCGCCATGCGCGCCGTGCAAGAGCGCATTCCGGTGCGCCTGGTTGAAAACGAAAAGCTCGGCGTACTCGGTGCGGCGAGCTGGTACCTGCAACACCTGCACGCACGCGATCACCGAGAACAGGCCACACCAAGACCGGCCACCACCAACTGACCCCATGCACCAGGCCCGAAGGAGAGCGGGATCGGGTGCCACCACTGCCCTGGAGAGACAACCATGCAAGTCCGCAAGAACGTATTGGCGTTGAGTATCGTGGCCGCGCTGAGCGTGTCCGGTATCGCCGCAGCACAAGACAAGCCGGCCGATCAGAAAGCCAAAGACCTCGATGCGGTGGTGGTCACCGGCATCCGTGGCGCGATGGAAAAATCACTCGACGTGAAGCGTGAAGCCAAGGCGCATGTTGAGGTGGTGAGTGCCGAAGACATCGGCAAAATGCCCGACAAGAATGTGGCCGACTCACTGCAACGTCTGCCCGGGGTGACGATCAGCTCGGCAGGTGCCAGCGAAGGTGGCTTCGATGAAAACGACCGGGTGTCGATGCGTGGCACCAACCCCAGCCTGACGCTGACCCAGATCAATGGACACTCGGTATCGTCGGGTGACTGGTTCGTGCTCAATCAAAGCGATAACGCCGGCCGCAGCGTGAGTTACACCCTGCTGCCTTCCACCTTGGTCAGTCAAGTGATTGTGCACAAAACCTATCAGGCCAAATTGCCGGAAGGTGGCGTGACCGGAACGGTGGATATCAAAACCCGGCAACCGGTGGAATTTGCCAAACAGTTCACCGGCAATGTGTCGATTGGTGGCGTGTACTCCGACTTGCCGGGCAAGACCGACTCACAATTCAGCGCACTGCTGAACTATCGCAATGCCGCCTCCACCGCTGGCATCTTGCTGCAGGTGTTCGACGAAAACCGCAGCCTGCGCCGTGACGGCGTGGAAGTATTGGGCTACGACCAGATTTCCAACAAAGCGGGTGACCCCACCAAACCGGTTGCTGACGCCCACCCCGACCTCAATGGCGTGTGGTATCCACGCATGATCGGCGCGGCGCTGTTCGAACAAAAGCGCGAGCGCCGTGGCGGTTTGCTGGAAGTGCAATTCAAGCCCACCGACAACTTCAGCATTGACCTGTCCGGGTTTGTCTCCAAGCTCAACGCTTCCAACTACAACCGCAATTATCTGCTGTACAACCCGCGCACCATCGGTGCCGGCATTGCACCGGCAGCCGGCTATGTGGTGCGCAACAACACCTTGGTGAGCGCCACCATTCCGGGTGCAGCAGGCAGCCAATACGGCCTGTACGACATGATTGCGCGCCCGGATGAAAAGGCCAGCACCACCTACCTGGCACTGGATGCCGATTGGAAGGCCAGCGATGCGTTGAGCCTCAAATTCAAACTGGGCACCTCCACCGGCCATGGTGAAACACCCACGCAGGATGTGGCGGAGTGGCGCGTGGGTGGCACCGGCGCATCGTGGGGATTGAACGGCATCAAGAATGCTGCCTCGTTCTCGCTCAATGAATCCACCGCTGCACCGCAGCCCAATCTGGCGCTGGACTGGATTTTCGGCCTGCAAAATCTCGACATCGTGGACAAGGACAAGTGGGGCCAGATCGATGCCGAATATTTCGTCGACAAGGGGGCACTGAGTTCACTCGAATTCGGCGTGCGCTTCACCAATCACGATCGTTCGTCGGAAAACGTGATTGCACAGGGACCGGCGTGCATCGACAGCAGCGGCAATGTGGTCGGGTTCGACTGGTCACAGACCAACTGGTGCCCGGTGGGTACGCGCTCGCCGGCGGATCCGGCCAACTTCCCATCGACGTTCCAGAACTATCCGGGCGGCTTCGGCAGCGGCTTTGGCGGTGCCTTCCCGAGCAATGTCTGGTACTACTCCGCCAGCGATATGCACACCTACAACCAGCTGACCACGCGCGACCCGGTAGGCCGCCGCTATCCGGTGTATGAATTCGGCTTGCAGGAAAAGACCAAGGCCGCCTACGTCCAATTCAATCTGGAAGGTGATCGCTGGAACGGCAATATCGGCGTGCGACTGGTCAAGACCACGCAGGATGTATTGCAGTATCTGGCCGGCGGTACCACCGCCACGCCTGGCGCGATCCAGGGCTCGGCATTCGGCATTTATACGCCGCAAATCGTCAGCAACAGTTACACCGACGTACTGCCCACGCTGAACTTCAAGTTCGACCTCAGCGACACGCTGGTGGCGCGTGTCGCCGCAACCAAGACGATTGCGCGGCCGGATTACTCAGCGCTTGCCGGCGGCCTGAGCTTGTCACCCCCTGCCAGCCCGAACGACGTGGGCGGCGGCTCCTCCAGCAACCCCAACCTGCGCCCGATCCGCTCCACCAATTTCGATGCCGCGCTGGAGTGGTACTACGCACCACGTGCCCTGCTTTCGGCAAGCGTGTACTACATGGATCTGGGCAGTTACATCGGGCAAGGCCAGAGCACACAGCAATTTCTGACCTTCGATCAAGCCCACCCGAATGGCTACATGGGGAACTACCTTGTCACCTCGCCGATCAACACCAAGGGCTCGGTGAAGGGCCTGGAGCTGGCGGTGGAGCAGCCGCTTGGCGAAAACTTCGGCATCAATGCCAACGTGTCGTTTACCGATGCCGCAGAAAGCAATGGCAAGCCGCTGGTGGGTGCATCACGCAATGTGTTCAATCTGGTGGGCTACTACGAGAACAGCCATCTGAATGCACGCATCGCCTACAACTATCGCTCGCATTTCTTCAACGGGCTGGATCGGCGCTCGGCGTTCAATCAAGACAACACGCAATCGGTGTCCGCATCGGTGGGCTGGACCTTCAATGACAACTTCAGTGTGTCGCTGGACGGCATGAACCTGACCAATGAGAAGCTGCGCTACTACGCCGACAACAAGGATCAGCCGCGTGGCATCTACCAGAACGGTCGCCAGTACTACCTGAACTTCCGCTTCAAGTTCTGATCACTCCCCCTGTTTCATTGGCGTGACCCTCCCTTCGGGGCCCGCAACCCGGGCCCCTTTTTTTTGCCCGCTACACTCGCGGTATCCCGCAAGGAGTCCACCATGACCACCCGCACCGCCTGCTTGAACTCCGCGCTTGCACTGGCCCTGTTGGCCGCCGCGCCAACACGCGCCACCGATGCCGGCAGCGTGATCCCCAAGCTGATCCCGCAGCCTGCGCAGATCGTGCAATTGCAAGGTAGTTTTGTGGTGACCACACAAACCGCAGTGCGCACCGGAGATGGCGAAGTGGTGCGCGCGGTGGGCGCTCAATTCCAAGCGATGCTGGGTGATGGCTGGCCATTGCCGCTGGATTTGAGCGAAGACGGCAGCAGCCAAGGCAAGATTGCATTTGCCCTCGATCACAGCCGCACATGGGTCTCACCCGATGCCTACACGCTGGATGTGGATGCAGGTGGCGTGCGCGTGCTGGCAGGCTCCGGCAAGGGCTTGTACTACGGCGCCGTCACTCTGGCGCAACTGCTGACCTCCGGCGCGGCCGATGCACGCAGCGTGCAATTGCCCGCCCTGCATATCGACGATGCCCCGCGCTTTGGTTGGCGCGGGGTGATGCTGGATTCGGCGCGGCATTTCCAGAGTGTCGATGAGATCAAGCAATTGCTCGATGCAATGGCGCAATTGAAACTCGACACCTTTCATTGGCACCTCACCGACGACCAAGGCTGGCGCTTGCCAGTACCGGGCTGGCCGAAGCTGACTTCGGTCGGTGGCTGCCGCATGCCCGCCGGTGATGGTGGCATCGATGCCGGCACCGGCGCGCCGGTGCCGTATTGCGGCTTCTACACCGAAGCACAAATCCGCGAGGTGGTGGCCCATGCCGCGTCTCGGCATATCGATGTGGTGCCGGAAGTGGATATCCCCGGCCATGCCACCGCGGCCATTTCCGCCTACCCGCAACTGGGTGTCTCCGGCGCACCGATCGCGGTATCCAACGAATGGGGCGTCAACAAAAACCTGTTCAATGCCGATGACAGCACGATGCAGTTTTTGGATGCCGTGTTGACCCAGGTGGCCACCCTCTTTCCCGGCAAGTTTGTCCATGTGGGTGGCGATGAAGCGGTGAAAGACCAATGGAACGCCTCACCCAGGATGCAGGCGCGCATGCGCAAATTGGGTGTGAAAAATGCAGCCGGCTTGCAAGCATGGATGGTGGCGCGGTTGGAAAAGACACTCGCTGCGCACGGCAAACGCCTGATCGGTTGGGATGAAATTCTGCAAGGCAAATTGCCGGCATCGGCCACCGTGATGAGCTGGCGCGGCACCGCGGGTGGTATCGATGCGGCAAAGAAAGGTCACGACGTGGTGATGACGCCTTCAGACACCTTGTATCTGGACTATCTGCAAACCACCTCAGCCGAGGAACCGCCGGGCCGCCCCGCCACCATTCCACTGGCGCAGGTGTATGCCTTCGAGCCGGTGCCCAAGGCGCTGGACGCAAAACAGGCCACGCATATCCTGGGCGTGCAGGCCAACGTGTGGACCGAGCACATGCGCAGCATGGCGCGCGTGCAACATGCGTTGTTCCCACGCATCGCCGCACTGGCGGAAGTGGCGTGGTCACCCGAACAGGCACGCGATTACGCCAGCTTCCTGCAACGTTTGCCGGCCATGTTGCCGCGCTGGCAACACGCAGGCATCGGCTATGCGCAAACGCCATTCCAGGCACAATCGGAACTCCAGCCGGGTGCGGCGGCCAATACCGCACAGATAACCCTGCAATCGCCGCTGGGCTACACCCTGCGCTACACCACCGATGGCAGCGCGCCCAGCGCCAGCTCGCCGCAGTACTTCGCCGCGCTGCAACTGCCACTGCCCGCCACACTCAACGCGCAATTGTTTTTCGACCAGCACGCACTGGCACCGGCCACTACCCTGCAACTCAGCGGCGCATCGCTGTTGACCCGCAGCGATGAAGAGGTGGCGATGTGCACCGGGCAATTGATGCTGCGGCTGGAAGACGACGGCCCGCGCGTGGGCCCGCGTGCGGTGTTCAACGTCGATATCTTCAACCCGTGCTGGTCATGGAAACAGGCCGCATTGGCGGGCATCGACAGTATTGAAGTGCGTGCCGGGCGCATCCCGTATTTCTTCCAACTGGCCGGCGACGAATCACACCGCACCTTCAAACCGGCCAAAACCGTGCACGGCGAACTGCAACTGCACGCCGGTTGCGACGGCCCGCTGCTGGCCAGCGTGCCACTGCCGGCCACGCCCGATGCCGATGGCTTTGTCAGCTTGCGCGCCCCCTTGCACAACCCGCCCGCCCGCACCGACATCTGCGTGTGGTTTACCGGCGATACCCGCCCCACGATGTGGGTGCTGGACCGGATGACGTTGAAAAGCGACGGAGGCAATTGAGCACACTCAATTCGCTCGGTTCTGCGGGGTTCGTTTCGG
>DAORUL010000096.1:0-2050 GCA_035433165.1 Thermomonas sp.
GCTGCCGCAGGCACGCGCCGCCAACGCCGCAAAGAGCGTCCAAACGGGGCAGCAGGTCGAAACGCTGTATTCATGGGTGTGTATAGCCTAACCGATTGCCGCCTGCTGTGCGGCATCCTCGGCGCGCACTGCCGCCACAAACCGGCGCATCGCGGCAGCATCCTTTTGCCCCGGCGCGACTTCAATACCGCTGGCAATATCCACCCCCCACGGCTGCGCCGTACGCAACGCCAGCGCCACATTGTCTGCGTTCAGACCACCCGCCAACAAAATGGGGATGCGTTGGTCACGTGGCAGTCTTGACCAGTCAAAGCGCTTGCCACTGCCGCCCTGCTCGCCTGCGCCATGTCCATCCAGCACGAAGCCTGACGCACTTGGAAACGCCGCCATGGCAGGCAGCGGATCGGCCGCATCGCCCATCGCGATTGCCTTGAAATACGGCAGTCCGAAGCTGGCGCAAAACTCCGCTGCTTCATCGCCATGAAATTGCAGCAAATCCGGCTGCGCGCGGGCGATGATGGCGTCGATGTCGTCGCGTGCGTTGTTCATCAACAAGGCCACCACCCGCGTGCTCGGCGGCACCAACACACGCAGGTCGGCAGCCTGCGCCAGCGTCACCCTGCGTGGGCTGCGTGCGGCAAAAATCAGGCCGATGAAATCCACCTGTAAAGCCACCGCCAACTGCACATCCTCGCTACGTGTCATGCCGCATAATTTGATGCGCGTCAGCCTGTCCGTCACAGCGTAACCTCGGCTGGCAGCCCGCACGTAGCCGGGTATTTCGGGCCAAGAAACAACAGACCAGCTGATGGCGCGGTAGGACCGGCCACGGTGCGATTGCGGCCCGCCAACAATTGCGCAATCCACTCCGGCGCACGCTCGCCGCGCCCGACTACCAACAGTGAACCCACGAAATTGCGCACCATGTGGTGCAAGAATGCGTTGGCTTGCACGTCCACTACCACTTCATCACCACTACGCTGCACCTGGATAGTGTGCACATTGCGGCGGGCATGACTGGCTTGGCATTGCGCACTACGGAACGCGGAAAAATCCTGCTCACCTAGCAATGCTTGCGCCGCCGCATGCATGGCTGCTGCATCCAACGGCATGCGTTCCCAGCTCAAATACTGGCGCTGCAAGCCAGGCCGTACCGCCCGGTTGAGAATGCGATAGCGATAACTGCGCGCGCGTGCCGAAAAACGCGCACTGAAATCGTCGGCTACCGGCACACACCAACGCACCGCCATCGTCGGCGGCAGGTTGGTGGTCGCGCCCAAGACCCAGCCACGGCTATCGCGCAACGCTTCGGTATCAAAATGCACTACTTGGCATTGCCCGTGCACACCTGCATCTGTGCGGCCTGCGCACACGGTATCAATGGGTGCACCAGCGACCCGCGACAGCGCAATCTCCAGCGCTGTTTGCAGGCTGCCATCAGGCACCAGGCTGCCGGCAGCAGTCAGCCGCTGCCAGCCGGAAAAGCCGCTGCCGTCGTATTCGATGCCAAGAGCAAGGCGCATTGCGTTTGCGGCAATCCTCAGCCCATCAACTTGCTCAGCATGCGACCCGCTTTCTCGCTGGCAGCATCATCCTCGTCGTTCAACAACTCGGCCAAGATCTGCTGCGCCGAAGTTTTATCGCCCATATCGAGGAACGCGTCCACCAGCTTGAAGCGCTGTTCGATGCTGGCATGGGCTGGCGCTGCTTCAGTTGTCGCTTCGACTGCAGCTGGCGCAGCTGCATGCGCGGCTACCGGATTGGATTGCACAGCGGCCTGAGTGTCTGCGGCGGGCGCGGCAGGCTCGGGCTCGGTCTTGACCCAACCCGAATGCCACGCAGGCGTGTCGGTGCGTACCGACGTCGGCGCTGTGCTCTCAACGTCAGCCGCTTGCACAGCGACATCGGCGATCGGCTTGAAGATTGGCTCTGCCGCAGTCTTCGCCGTGTCCGCAGGTGTCGTTTTTGCCACCATGCTGGCCGCCAGCGCTTCACTGTCAAACACACTGCGACGCACCGGAGCGGCAGCGGGCTTGCGGCGCCCTGCCAA
>DAORUL010000096.1:2150-6097 GCA_035433165.1 Thermomonas sp.
TTCAGCGCGATGAGCTTTTGTTGCTCGTCCTTGAGTTTTTCAAGCGAAGCCACGCGCTCTTTCAACTCGCCAATTTCGGCCGTTTTTGCGGCGATGTCTTCGTCACGCTGACGCAGTTCCTGTTGCAACATGCTGCCCTTCCCGCCGGCATCGGTGCCGGACTTCATACCTGTGGCCTTGCCCGGCCCCGTGGGTGGCACGATTTGCAACCGCGCTTCGTTTTGACGTTGTGGTTTGGCCTGCGCGTGATCTGGCGCAGGCGCACTGGCAGCCGTTGCGGGTTTGCTAGACGCAGCGGGTTTGCGCGAGGCGGTTGCGGCGCTCTTGGCAACCGACTTGTGCGCCGGCGCTTGCTTAGGTTCCGCGGCATCCGCTGTAGCGGCACTATCAGCAGGCTTACGGGTGGATTCCGCCTGCGTGGCAACGGTCTCCTCCGACTGCCGCACCGCGTGACGTGCCTGCTGCCACTGCTGCATCTGCTGACGCACCACCTGCGTGGCCTCGTCGGCATCGATCTTGGCGACATCGGCATGCCCGGGTACGCGCAAAATCGCCCCTCTGCGCAGGCGATTCACGTCATCACCCAAGAATGCCTCCGGATTTGCGCGCAACAGCGCCAACATCGACTGGTCGAGGCTGAATGCAGAGCGCAAACCAACCGCACCAGCAATTTTCGACAGCGTCTCACCGCGCTTGACCGGACCATATTGCGCCTCTGCCGGCGTACTGGCTGCTGCCACTGGGGCTGCTGGGGGTGGCACGGGCGATGGCGGCACAGGTATCGGTGCTGGCACTGGCGCGATGTTTGCGGTTGGCGCGGGCAACGGCTCTGGCGGGGGCGCAGCAGCAACAGGCTGGGCGGGTGCCGTGCTTGCCTGGGTTGCCGCAACTGGCGCAGGAGCAGCCGCTGGCGCAACCGGTGCCGGCAACGCAGGTTGCGGGCGTTGCACCAGATTCGCCGCAGGGGTCTGCGGCAACTGCACCGACGGCTGCACCCCGGCAGCAGCGGTGTCGGGGGTATCCACCAAAGCCGAATATTCACGCACCAGCCGGCCGGTACCCCAATCGACCTCAATCAGGAAATTGAGCGCACCCTGATCCACCGGCTTGAGCGTGGTGACGCGAATCACCGGACGCCCCTTGCCATCGCTGCCCAAGCTGAACTGCAAATCCGCAGCCACACCGCTGGGAGGCGACAGCCCGATGCGGCGAAACGTCTCCGGAGAGGCCAGCCGGGCTTGCAGCGCGGCCAGCTCGCCCGGGGTGGTGGAGATGATGGGGATTTCTGCCACCAACGGTTGATTACGCTTGCTCTTGACCTGGATTTGGCCCAATCCAAGTGCCCAGCCATTTCCCGCCGCCAGCAACAATGCGGTCACCACCGCTGTGCGCAATGTTCGATTCACACGCTCTCCATCCCCTCTGTTGGCGTTGCGACTCTAGCCCCCAGTGGCCTTCGGCGGCAAGCCTTCTGCCACCAATAGTTCGGCAATCTGCACCGCATTGAGCGCCGCACCCTTGCGTATGTTGTCGGCCACCACCCACAAATTGAGCCCGCGCGGGTGCGAAAAATCCTCACGGATGCGGCCCACAAACACCGGATCCTTGCCCGAGGCATGGGTGACGGGGGTTGGGTAGCCGCCGGCCTTGTGCTCATCCACCACTTCCACCCCTGCCGCCTTGCCCAGCAGCGCACGCGCCTGCTCGACCGTGATTTTTTTCTTGGTTTCGATATTGACCGCTTCGGAATGCCCGAAGAACACCGGCACGCGCACCGCGGTGGGGTTCACCTGGATCGTGCTGTCGCCCAGAATTTTCTGGGTTTCCCAGACCAACTTCATTTCTTCCTTGGTGTAGCCGTTGGGCTGGAATTCGTCGATATGCGGAATCAGATTGAAGGCGATCTGCACCGGAAACTTTTTCGGTTCGATGTCCTGAAAACTGAGGAGCTCGGCGGTTTGCCTGCCCAACTCTTCCATCGCGCTGCGGCCGCCGCCGGATACCGACTGATAGGTCGCCACATTGACGCGCTCGATGCCGTATTCGCGGTGGATCGGCGCCAGCACCGGCATCAGCTGCATGGTGGAGCAATTGGGATTGGCAATAATCCCGCGCGGGCGGTTTTTTGCTGCGTCAGGATTGACTTCGCTCACCACCAGCGGCACGTCATCGTCGTAGCGGAAGGTGGAAGAATTGTCGATCACCACCGCGCCGGCTGCGGCGAATTTCGGTGCGTATTCCTTGCTGGTCGCACCACCGGCCGAGAACAGCGCAATATCGACACTGGACGGGTCGAAGTTGGCCAGGTCCTGCACCAGTACCTCGTCATCACCGAAATCGATATGGCTGCCGGCAGAGCGTTCACTGGCCAATGCCACCAATTCGCTGATCGGGAACTTGCGTTCGGCCAGGATCGACAACATCACCTCGCCCACGGCACCAGTGGCACCCACCACTGCGACCTTGTACTTGTTGCTCATGACTATTCGCCTTTGAAATTTTGAATGCGGCGCAGCCTGCGCCGACAGAAGGAAACGAAGCTTGTGTGCGGTACTGCCTGCGGCGCGTCGCTGCCCGTGGGGGGCTAAGCCGGCGGCGCGCCGCTATCGTTTCGCGTCGGCAATGTTGATGTTGCCGGCAATGCGCGGGGACATCTCACCCACGTCGCCACACTGCGCACGATGACGCAGCGCTTGATCCATCAACACCAGCGCCAGCATCGCCTCACAAATGGGGGTGGCGCGGATGCCAACACAAGGGTCGTGGCGGCCGGTGGTGATCACGTCCACCACATTACCATCCACATCCAAGCCCTGCACCGGCAGCCGCAAGCTGGACGTGGGTTTGAAGGCCACCGATAGCGAAATTTGTTGCCCCGTGGAAATACCGCCCAGGATGCCGCCGGCATGGTTGCTCAGGAAGCCATCCGGCGTCATCACATCGCGATGCACGCTGCCCGATTGCGCCACCGAAGCAAAACCATCGCCAATTTCCACGCCTTTGACCGCATTGATCGACAGCATCGCTGCGGCCAGTTCGCCATCCAACTTGCCGTAGATCGGTTCGCCCCAACCCGGCGGCACGCCGTCGGCCACCACCAGCACCTTGGCCCCCACCGAATCGCCGGATTTGCGCAACGCGTCCATATAACTTTCAAGGTCCGGCACCTGCGCCGCGCACGGCCAAAAAAACGGACTGTCTTCGACCGCGTTCCAGTCATGCGCGGTGGGTGTGATGTTGCCGATTTGCACCATGCAGCCGCGTACCGTCACCCCACGTTGCGCCAGCCATTTTTTGGCAATGACGGCGGCAGCCACGCGCATCGTGGTCTCGCGTGCGCTGGAGCGCCCGCCACCGCGTGGATCGCGGACGCCGTACTTGTGCCAATACGTGTAATCGGCATGGCCGGGGCGGAACTGCGCGGCGATCCTGGCGTAGTCCTTGCTGCGCTGGTCGGTATTGCGAATCAGCAGTGCGATCGGTGTGCCAGTGGTGATGCCTGCATGCACACCGCTGAGAATCTCGACAGCATCGGCCTCATGCCGCGCCGAGGTGTGCCGGCTCCTGCCGGTCGCCCGTCGCGCCAGATCCTGCACGAAGTCCTCCGGGGCAATCGCAATCCCGGGGGGGCAGCCATCCAGCACGCAGCCAATGGCCGGCCCATGCGACTCGCCAAAGGTGGTGACGCGCAAAAGGTGGCCGAAGGTGTTCAAGGACTGATCCGTGTTCCCGATGGGAGGCAATTAAAACGGGCTAACGGCGGAAAGATGCCGCATTGCAGCAAATGTAACAGCATTGAAATGCTGCAGTACAAATCTTCCGTATTCGGGCCATAAAAAAACCGGATGCCCAATGGGAATTGGGCATCCGGTCTGGATCACGACTGCACATCTGGTGGGCACTGAGGGGATCGAACCCCCGACCCGCTCCGTGTAAAGGAGCCGCTC
>DAORUL010000097.1:0-6029 GCA_035433165.1 Thermomonas sp.
TTTGGCGATGGCCGCGATGCGCTGACGATTGCGATTGCCCACCTCTCGCTGGGTAGCCAGTCGCGCCGCAATCAGCTGGATTTCATCGCCGAATTACTCGGCGATCTGCCGCATGCGGTGCTGATGGGTGACTTCAATTGCGACCCCGACCGTCCGGAAATGCAGGCGCTGTATCGCCGTACCGGCCTGCAACCGCCACCGCAATGCGTGCCCACATTTCCCTCGTGGCGGCCGCAGCGCGCCATCGACCACATGCTGGTGACCCCCGGTTTGCATCTGGCCACGATGCAAGCCCTGCCCGCCGCGCAGTCGGATCATCTGGCGCTGTCGGCGGAATTGGATGTACCCGATGCCGCACTGCGCTAATCCAGCGCACTGTACGCAAACGCACTGCCCACCACCCACAAAAATAGTGCAAATACCCGCTTGAGTACCGGCCCGCTCAGCGCGTGTGCCAAGCGCGTGCCATACGGCGCGGCCAGCACGGAGGTGGTGGCCACCGCAATCGCGGCGGGCAAATACACATAACCCACCGCTCCGGCCAACGGCAGCGCACCGGCCGGGGCTTGCAATGCATAGCCCAGCGCACTGCCCAACCCGATAAAGATGCCGCAGGCCGACGACGTGCCCACCGCACGCACCGGCGCAACTCCACGCCACACCAACAACGGCACCGTCAAACTGCCGCCGCCAATGCCGATGATCGCCGAGACGATGCCGATCCCGCCGCCTGCAGCGGTGTAACCAAGACCGCGTGGCACTTCATCGACCAGCCCCGTGGAAGGCGTTTTGGATACCCACATCTGCGCAGCAATCACCCAGCAGTAGCCCGCCACGCACCAACGCAGCACACCATCGTCCAGCGCAATCGCAAAACGGCTGCCAAGCCATCCTCCCAACAGCACGCCCGGCACCATCCACGCCACCGTCGGCCACAGCACACTGCCACGCCGGTGATGCGCCCGCGCCGACGCCGCAGCAGTCAGCACGATACTGGCCAACGAACTGGCCAACGCCGCATGCATCGCCGCACCTGCAGGTACGCCTTGCATCGGCAATAACCACGCCAACGCACCCACCAATACCAAGCCGCCACCAATCCCCAACAAGCCGGCCAGCACACCCACACAAACACCCAAGACCACATAGATCAGCAAGAAACTCATCGCGCCAGCAACATGTTGATCGCCATCCAGGCCTGAGCCAGGTTGGGTAGTGATTTCCGCCAAAACTCAAGACCGTCAAGCGCCAAGGCAGGCAAGCCGGCTAACCTGCAACAAACGCCGCAAGCGCAATCCGCAGCCGCGCCAAACCATCGGCGATTTCGGCGTCGCTGATATTCAGCGCGGGCACGAAGCGCAGCACATCGGGGCCGGCCTGCAGCAGCAGCAAGCCGTGTTCCGCTGCGTGATCCAGCATGGCAGCGGCCTTGCCGGCATAGTCTGGCGTCAACACCGCGCCCAACATCAGGCCGCGCCCGCGTACTTCGGAAAATAGTCCAAAGTCTGCGTTGATGGCGGCAAGGCCTTCGCGCAAGGCGTGTGCCTGGCGCTGCACGTTGGTGGCAATGCCATCGGAAGCCAGTGTGCGCAGGGCGACGCGGGCGACGGCGGCGGCCAGCGGATTGCCGCCAAATGTGGTGCCGTGTGCGCCAAACTGCATGGCCTGCGCGACCTTGGGGCCGGCCAGCAGTGCGCCAATCGGGAAGCCGCCGCCGAGTGCCTTGGCCAGGGTGACGATATCGGGCACGACGGCATCTTGCCAATGCGCAAACAAGCTGCCGGTGCGGCCCATGCCCGCCTGGATTTCATCCAGCACCAAAAGCGCAGCATGCCGATCACACAGTGCGCGCACGGCTTGCAGATAACCGGAGGCGGCGGGAATGACCCCGCTTTCGCCCTGTACCGGCTCCAGCATGACGGCAGCCACATCGCCTGCCGCCATTGCGGCATCCAGCGCCGTGATGTCGTTGAAATCGACATAGCGAAAGCCCCCCGGCAGCGGCTCGTAGCCGTGCTGATATTTGGGCTGCGCGGTAGCGGTGACAGTGGCCAGGGTGCGGCCATGGAAGCTGCCGTGAAAGGTGATGATGGTGCGCCGCTCCGGCGGTCGGCCTTGCTCGCTGGCCCATTTGCGCACCAATTTGATCGCCGCCTCGTTGGCTTCGGCCCCGGAGTTGCACAGAAATGCGCGCTCGGCAAAACGCGAGGCCGCCACCAATTCCTGCGCCAGCCGCAGCGGCGGTTCGCTGTAAAACACATTGCTGGTATGCCACAACTTGCCGGCTTGCTCGGTCAGTGCCGCGGTCAATTCGGGGTTGCAATGGCCCAGGCTGCACACCGCGATCCCTGCACCAAAGTCCACGTAGTCACGGCCTTCGCTATCCCACAGGCGTGCGCCTTTGCCGCGCTGCAAAATCAACTCGCGCTGGCGGTACACCGGCAGCAACACCTCACGCCCCAGCGCCAATAACGCACTGCTGTTTGCCTCTTGCTGCATCTCACCACACTCCTGTATTGGGCATCGACAACCACGGCTCTTGCGGCGGCAGGTGCCCGTCTTGCAACAGTTCAACCGAGATCAGATCGGGCGAACGCACAAACGCCATATGCCCATCACGCGGCGGGCGATGGATGGTGTAGCCCATGTCCAGCAAGCGCTGACAGGTGGCGTAAATATTTTCGACGCGAAAGGCCAAGTGACCGAAGTTGCGCGCACTGCCGTAGTCCTCGTCGGAACCCCAGTTATGGGTCAGCTCGATTTCGGCCTCCGGGGTGTCCTCTGCGGCCAAAAAAATCAAGGTGAACTTGCCTTGCGGATTATCCATGCGCCGTGTTTCGCGCAGGCCCAACCCTTGGCAATAAAACCGCAGCGATGCATCCACATCGCGCACGCGCACCATCGTGTGCAGATATTTCATTTCACATCCTTGAACATGCTTGCCATCACGCGTCCAGATACAAATCCGGCAGCAATGGCTTGGTTGGATCCACCGCATAGTGCGACAAATCGGTGATGCCGGCGGCGTGCAGCACGTCATCATCCATCAGGAAATTGCCGGAAAAACCAGCGGCTTTGCGCGTCAATACCACATGCGCGGCATCCCCCATGATTTCAGGCGAGCGCCCGTTGCCGGCATCCACACCGGGGATCATGTTCAGCGCATCGGTGGCAATCAAGGTGCGCGGCCACAGCGCATTGACCGCCACACCCTGCGCGCCGAACTCGGCTGCCAAGCCCAGGGTGACAAAGCTCATCCCCATTTTTGCCAGGGTGTAAGCGGTGTGCGGGCCCCACCATTTGGGGTCGAGCGAGGGCGGCGGGCACAAGGTGAGAATGTGCGGATTGGACGCTTGCAACAGATGCGGCAAGCACGCCTGCGCGCATAGAAAACTGCCACGACTATTGACCTGTTGCATCAGATCAAAACGCTTCATCGGGGTGTCCAGTGTGCCGCGCAGATAAATCGCGCTGGCGTTGTTGACGAGGATGTCGATGCCGCCAAACGTATCCAGCGTCGCCGCCACGGCGGCGCGCACCTGGTCTTCTTCGCGAATATCGCACTTGAGTGCCAGCGCGCGGCCGCCGGCATCCTCCACCGCCTTTGCAGCGCTATGGATCGTGCCCGGCAATTTGGGGTTGGCGACATCGGATTTGGCGGCAATTGCCACGTTTGCGCCGTCACGCGCCGCGCGCAACGCAATCGCCAAACCAATCCCGCGGGAAGCCCCGGTGATGAACAGAGTCTTGCCAGCCAGCGTGGTCATATGCATTTCCTGTCTGAATTCAGCATGGAAGTGTAAGCCCGCCACCTATAATTCGCCGATGCACAGCGCCTGGTTCGACGCCACCCTCGCCTGGATCAGCGCCCACCCGCTGGCTGCGGGCGTGCTGGTGTTTTTGATCGCGTTTTGCGATGCCATCATCATCGTCGGTGCGATTGTGCCGGCGCTGCCGCTGATGATTGCGATTGGCGTGTTGATCGGCATGGGCGAACTGTCCGGCCCGTATGCGATCAGCTGCGCGGCGCTGGGTGCGTTCCTGGGCGATGGTTTGAGCTATTGGGTGGGCCGCCGCTGGGGCGAATCGCTACGCGGGGTATGGCCGTTCAGTCGCCACCCGGGCCTGCTGGATCGCGGCGAAAATCTGTTCCGCCGCAATGCGTTCAAAAGCATTTTCATTGCCCGCTATGTGGGCGCGGTGCGCCCGTTCGTCCCCGCCATTGCCGGCATGGCGAAGATGCCGCTGGCGCGCTACCTCAAAGCCAGTGGCCTTGCCTGTGTCTCATGGGCGGTCTTGTTTTTGTTGCCGGGTTGGGCCTTGGGCCAGGCTTACGATGCAGTGGCAGCGGTGGCCGACAAACTGCTGTTGGTGCTGTTGGGTTTGCTCGCGGCCCTGGCCTTGGCATGGGCGGTGGTGCTGTACAGCTGGCGCTGGTTTGCACTCAATGCCGACAGCCTGCTGGCGCGCATGCTGCGCTGGATTCACGCACATCCCCGTTTGCGCCGCCATGTGGGGGCCTTGATTGATCGCCGACGGCCGGAAACCGCTCCCCTGCTCCTGTTGGCGATCTGCCTGTTCGCGGTGGCGTGGTTGTGGACGTGGTTCAGCGTCACTCTGCTGGCGCACGGCGGCCCACTGCGGCTGGACCACGATGTGTATGCGCTGATGTTTTCGCTGCGCAACCCCTTGGCAGACCGCGCCATGGCCACCTTGGCCGGCATCGGCAGCGCGCCGGTGCTGGGGTTGGCATCAGCCGCGGCACTGGCATGGCTGTTGTGGCGCAGGCGCTGGAAAGCAGCTCTGCATTGGCTGGCCGCCATTGCCATTGGGCTGGGCCTGACTGAAGCCCTGGATGCGGTGATCGATATGCCGCGCCCACCCTTTGCTGCGGCAGGTTTTGGCTTCCCATCGGTGGCGGTCACCATGACCACGGTGGTGTTCGGGTTTTTTGCGGTGCTGATCGCCCGCGAACTGCCTGGCCGGCAGCGGGTATGGCCATATTTGCTGACCGGCGTGGCGACCGCGGTGGTGGGCTTCGCACGCTTGTATCTGGGTGCGCACTGGTTGTCCGACATCATCGGCGGCGTGCTGCTGGGGGCCGCGTGGGTGCTGTTGATCGGCATTGCCTACCGCCGTCACAGCGAACGCTCGTTCTGGATGCGCCCGCTGAGCTGGAGCTTTTATGGCGCATTTGCACTGGCCGCCTGCTGGTATGCACCACGCAGCGCACCGCACACACTGGCTCAGTTTGAACCACCGCCGCCCAGCGAAACAATCACCATGCACGACTGGCAAGCGCAAGGCATGGCCAACGCCAGCGTGCGTTTTGATCTGGAAGTGGCCGGTGATTTGGCAACGCTGCAAGAAACGCTGCACAAGCATGGCTGGCGCGTGCAGACCGCCGCCGATTGGGTGACGGCGCTGCGGCTACTGGATGACAGCACGCCCGCCGCCGAGCGCCCGGTGCTGCCGGTCGCCTTGAGCGCGCATCCAGAGCGCCTGCTGCTGCGCCGCACGAGTAGCGATCCTGCACAGATCGAAGTCTTGCGCGTGTGGCCTGCACCGGTACGACTGGCCGGTGGTACGCCGCTATGGGTGGCCCGCTACGAACGGATGCAACTGCACCATCGTTTGCGTCTATTGACATTGTGGACGCCAGACCCGCCCGCGCATGTGCTGCCGGAAGATCTGCAAGCGCTCTCCAATGCCGCACCGCTGCAAGTGCGGGTGCATCCGCGTTGACACACGCAAGACGGCCTATGCGCGCGCTTGCATGCCCGCAAAAAATCGCCGCGGCGCACCATCAAACCCGCCGTTGGACATGAACACCACATGGTCGCCACTGCGTACCTGCGTGTGCAGCGCGGCCAATAATGCATCCACATCAGCGACCGCTTGTGCGTGACCGCGAACGGTGTTGATTACCTTGCTGGCATCCCAGGGCAACTCCGGACGCGCCAGAAAAATCACCGCATCGGCAATATCCAGCGAGGGTGCCAGCGCATCGGCATGCGCACCCAGACGCA
>DAORUL010000098.1:0-6019 GCA_035433165.1 Thermomonas sp.
GGTTCAGTCGGCATCCGCAATGGGCCACGGTGGCAGTTCGCTGTTGCGCTGGAATTCGAAAATCAACCGGGTTTCGATATGTGCGACCTCCTCGCGCTCGGTGAAGGCGGTCAGGGTGAAGTTGCGCAGGTGGTCGCTGTTGCGCACACCGACATGGACGAGGAAGTCGTCGGCACCGGCGACGTGGTAACAGGCCAGCACTTCCGGCAGCGCCAGCAGGTGGGCATGGAAACCATCGACCAGCGCCCGCGAGTGCTTGGCGAGCCGCACCGACACCATCGCCTGCAGCCCGATGCCGATCGCCTGCGGCGCAATCTCGGCGTGGTAGCCCAGCAGGACCTTGTCTTCGCGCATGCGCCGCACCCGCTCCAGTGCGGTGGACTGCGCGATCCCGACTTTTTCCGCAAGGTCTTTGTTGGGTAGCCGTGCATTCTTCCGCAACAAGCGCAGCAAGGCGTAATCGATTCGGTCGAGTGTGATCATCGCGTTCAATTTCGAAATACTGTTCGGATGGAAGTTTAATCGTCGAACAATGTTCTAGCATGTCATGAATATATCGTGCAGGAGAGCGTCATGCATCGGTTCCAGACCATCGCCGTTCACGCCGGGCGTGAAGACTTTGCCGCCTTGTGCGTGCATGCGCCGCCACTGGATTTGTCGACCACCTATCCGATCGCTGATCTGGAAGTCGCAGGCAACAGTTTTGATGCCCTGATTGGTGGCAAGCACGATGCCGCCAACCCCATCTATGCGCGGTTGCACAACCCCACGGTGGCGCGTACCGAAAATGCTATTGCCAAGCTTGAGGGCACCGAAGCCTGCGTGGCCTATGCCTCGGGGATGGCGGCATTGACCGCGGTGCTGTTGGCGCGGCGAGCGCAGGGTGGCCATGTGCTGGTGGTGCGGCCGCTGTACGGCACATCCGATCACCTGTTAGCCAGCGGCATGTGCGGCCTGGAAGCCGAATTTGTGGCGGCCGAAGACATCGCCAGCAAGCGTCGTGCAGACACCGTGTTGGTGATCATCGAAACACCCGCCAACCCGACATTGGATCTGGTGGATATCAAGGCGGTGGTTGCCGCTGCCGGCGAGGTGCCGGTATTGGTGGATTCCACATTTGCCACGCCAGTCCTGCAAACGCCTGCGGCGCTCGGAGCAACCTATGTACTGCACAGTGCCACCAAATTTCTGGGTGGGCATGGCGATGTGATTGCCGGTGTGGTGTGTTGCGATGAAACCCACGCCGGGCCACTGCGTACCGTGCGTGCCGCGACCGGTGGCTTGCTGCACCCATTGGCGGCGTATTTGCTGCATCGTGGCTTGCCCACATTGAAATTGCGCGTCGAAGCAGCGCAAGCCAATGCGCAAGTCCTGGCGCAACGGTTGGCTGAGCATCCAGCGGTGAACAAGGTGTTTTATCCGGGGCTGGGCACGGTGCGCAATGCGCGGTTGTTGGGGACGCAAATGTGCGGCCCCGGCACGCTGATGGCATTCGAGTTGGCCGGTGGGCATGCCGCTGCCGCCAAGGTGATGGCCACGGTCAAAGTGATGACGCCGGCGGTAAGTCTGGGTTCCATCGACACCCTGATCCAACATCCCTCCGGGCTCACCCATCGCATGGTGAATCCTGCCGCAAAAGCGGCTGCCGGGATTACCGATGGCCTGCTGCGGCTGTCGGTGGGAATCGAGGATGTGGAAGACCTGTGGGCCGATCTTGCGCAAGCATTGGTCTGATGGCTGCGCCCAGCCTGGCGGCGGGTTGGGCGTCCATGGTTATCTCGAGGCACGCTGCAGCGTGCTGATCACGCTTCTGGTGTCTTCGGGTATCGCGAGGTTGTCACGAATGGCGTGCAGCCAATGCGGCATCAGTGCAACCGCTGCATCCAGGGCTTCGATCAGCGCTAGATCCGGGTTGCGCTTGCGCCCGGCGAATTTGGATGCGTGCTCTGCCACACGTCCCAACTCCGCCAGTTGGGTAGCCCCGATGATCGGTGCCGAACCTTTGAGGGTATGAAAGGCCCGGGCCAAGGCGCGGGTGTGCGCCGGGTTGGAAAAATCTTCGTGCCATGCCTTCAGGGCGGCGTCGGCACGCTTGCACAAGTCATCAAATTCGATGACAAACACTTCGTGCATTTCCTGATCGATTTCGCCAGTCATCGCCGGTTTTCCCGGTCGCGATGCCAAGCGCGATTGCCCACGCGAAAACAGGCGCTGGAATAGCGCAGCAATCCAATTACTCAATGGTGCATCCCCCTGTTGGTTCAGCCGTAAGCGTGCCACAGTCACACCGCCCACAACAATCATGCGGTGCCGCTCACCCGGCACCGCAACTGCACCCTGGCGTGCAGGCTTCAGTGACGCCAGTCAGCGCCCGCCACCGCCAAACAGCGAACCGCCAATCTTCAGCGCATCGCCCAGGCCCAACTGGCCATCACCATCTTGATCCAATAGCGAACCGAGCAGACCGCCAGCGGTGCCACCTTGTTGCGCGATGGCTTGATGCTCTTGGCCCAATAGACCGCTTAGCGTACTGGCGCTGGCGCCATTGGCCGAGACGTGATTGCCAAGATAGGCCATCACCATGGGCGCCAGTGTTTGCAGCAGCTGGCCGGATTGGGCGTGTTGCAAGCCAGTGGCTTGGGCCACACCGGCCTGCGCCACATCCTGCTGGCCACCAAAAATATGTCCGAGGATGCCAGCGCCATTGGCCGCAGCGTCATCTCCGCCGCCCAGCACCGAGCCTAGTACGCTGCTGACATCCAGCCCACTGTGATTGTTTTGCAGCGCACCCAGCAAGGCTTGTGCGCCTTCTGCACTGGATGCATTGCTGCCCAGTTTGCCCATCAGCAAGGGCAGGGCAGTGCTGACGGCACTGGACGCCTGCGCCGGATCCAGTCCAAGCTGACTGGCGATCCGTTGCATCGGTGCGCCCTGCAACTGCGCAAGGAGATCCTGGGTGAGTGCGGTCATGGCAGCAGGCCTTGAGGGAAGAATCTGCATCCTACGACGGCTTCGGGGTTGGCTGCGTTACGTTTGCGTCATCAAGCCTGACGGTAGCGCACCGCGTCACGCGCTTTGCGAGGGCCCGTCGATACGCTTGCCCCAATCTTCCACCGCGCCGTATTGCAGGCGGCGTTCGATGAGCTTGCGCCACGAGGGCAGCAGCGGCAGCGCCAGTGCGGGTTCCAGCAGGGCCGGATCGAGCACGCGGGTGTAGAGCAGCTGTGCCAGACGCGCCAGCGGCCAGTCCGGATGGCGGCATTCCAGCCGTGTCAACACATCACCAGGAGATGCCGTGCCCGCTTGCAGTACGCGGTAATACCAACCGCTGCGGCCGGTGGTTTGCACGCGTTTTGCCATGCCGGCCACGCCGAAGCGGTCGTTGAGTTTCCAGCATGGTTGCCGGCCTTGGCTGACTTCCAGCACGGCGCTGCCCAGTTGGTAGCGGTCGCCCAAGCACACGTCGGCTTCACTCAGGCCGTGCGTGCTGATGTTCTCGCCAAACGCACCAGGTGTTTGCAGCAGTGGCAGATCACCGAGTTCATTGCGCCATTGGGCATAGTGTTCGAAGGCGTAGTGATGCAGCGCTTTGTCGATGCCGCCGTGCACGCGCAAATCGCCTTGCTCATCGCCTTCGATACCCAGTTCACCGATACGTACTTCGCCTGCGAGTGGGTGTTTGGCAATCGCGCTGATGCTGCCGGCGCGGGTGAATTTGAGGGCCTTGCCAGAGAGCAGGGCGTCCACGCGTACCGACAGAGCGGGGGTCATGCCAGGGCCTTGAGTGCCGCCGCAACCCCTGCACCATAAGCAGGATCGGCCTTTGTGCAGTTGTCGATATGGCGCTGCTTGATGAAATCCGGGGCATCGCCCAGGGCGCGCGCGGTGTTGTCGAACAGCACCTGCTGCTTGTCCGGCGTCATCAGGCGGAACAGATCGCCGGGCTGCTTGTAGTAGTCGGCGTCGTCCTCGCGGAAGTTGAACCAGTCGGCGAGGTTGCCGCTGATCTTCAGCGGCGGCTCGCGATATTGCGGCTGCTCCTGCCACTGGTTGAAGCTGTTGGGCTCGTAGTGCGGGGCGCGGCCGTAGTTGCCGTCCATGCGGCCGGCGCCATCGCGATGATTGCTGTGCACCGGGCAGCGTGCGGCATTGACCGGGATCTGGTGGTAGTTCACACCCAGTCGGTAGCGCTGTGCATCGGCGTAGTTGAACAGCCGCGCCTGCAGCATCTTGTCCGGCGACACCCCAATCCCCGGCACCAGGTTGCTGGGTGCGAATGCACTCTGCTCGACGTCGGCGAAGAAGTTTTCGGGATTCTTGTTGAGTTCGAACTCGCCCACTTCGATCAGCGGATAGTCGGCGTGCGGCCACACCTTGGTCAGGTCGAACGGGTGGTAGGGCACCTTCTCCGCGTCGGTCTCCGGCATGATCTGCACGTACATCGTCCACTTCGGGAAATCGCCGCGTTCGATGGCATCAAACAGGTCGCGCTGATGGGTTTCGCGGTCCTTGCCAATGGCCGCTTCGGCCTCGGCATCGGTCAGATTCCTGATGCCCTGCCGGGTGCGGAAGTGCATCTTCACCCAGAATCGCTCGCCGACGTCGTTCCAGAAGCTGTAGGTGTGCGAGGAAAATCCGTGCATATGACGGTAGCTGGCGGGGATGCCACGGTCGCTCATCACGATGGTGATCTGGTGCAGCGCTTCCGGCAGCAGGGTCCACCAGTCCCAGTTGTTGGTGGCGCTGCGCAGGTTGCTGCGCGGGTCGCGCTTGACCACCTTGTTGAGGTCGGGGAACTTGCGCGGATCGCGGATGAAGAACACCGGTGTGTTGTTGCCCACCATGTCCCAGTTGCCTTCCTCGGTGTAGAACTTCAGCGCAAAACCGCGAATGTCGCGTTCGGCGTCGGCCGCGCCGCGTTCGCCAGCGACGGTGGTGAAGCGCGCGAACAGCTCGGTCTGCTTGCCGACGTTCTCGAAGAGCTTGGCGCGGGTGTAGCGGGTGATGTCATGGGTGACGGTGAAGGTGCCGAACGCGCCCGAGCCCTTGGCGTGCATGCGCCGCTCCGGAATGACTTCGCGCACGAAGTTGGCCAGCTTCTCGTGCAGCCACACGTCCTGCGCCAGCAACGGGCCACGCGGACCCGCGGTCAGGCTGTTCTGGTTGTCGGGCACCGGCGCGCCGAATTGGGTGGTCAGGTGAGAGACGGGGCACTTGGGATCGGATGGCTTGCTCATCGTGGCGTCTCCATTCTGGACGGGGAATGCCGCCACTCTAGGCGCTTTGTGGGTGTGCGTGAAATTGATTGGTGAAATTGAATGCAGTGGGTTTGCTTATTGCAGCAGTACAGCCAGGTGCCTGGATAGTGAAAAAAATTGCAGTCATTCCTGCGCAGGCGGGAATGACGAGCAAAAACAGATTTGCCCGGAATTCCCTGCGCCAACAGTCACGCCAGCGCCTTCAACCGATACAAGGCTTCCAGCGCTTGCTTGGGGGTCAGCTCATCGGGATCAATCGAGGCCAGTGCATCCATGGCCGCAGAGCTGGGTGCAAACAGGCCAAACTGCTGCGGCGCGTCCAGCGCGGGCGCGCTCATCGGCACATGCGGGGTGCCGCGGCTGGACGCTTCCAGTTCGGCCAGCCGTGCCCGCGCCTGTTGCAACGCGGCTTTGGGCAGGCCAGCCAGTGCCGCCACCTGCAGGCCAAAACTGCGGTTGGCAGGGCCGGGTTTTACGGCATGCATGAACACCAGCGCGTCGCCATGCTCCACCGCATCCAGGTGCAGATTGGCAATGCCGCTGCCGGGTTCGGCCAGCGCGGTGAGCTCAAAGTAATGCGTGGCAAACAGCGTGTAGCTGCGGTTGCTGGCGGCGAGCTGGCGCGCTACCGCGTCGGCCAGTGCCAGGCCATCGTAGGTTGAAGTGCCGCGCCCGATTTCATCCATCAACACCAGTGATTGGTCGGTGGCGTGGTGCAGGATGTAGGCGGTTTCGCTCATTTCCACCATGAAGGTGGATTG
>DAORUL010000099.1:0-5928 GCA_035433165.1 Thermomonas sp.
TCGATGGGGGGTGCTGATCCCACCATCACCATCCCCTCGATCATCGTGCAGTACGCCGACGGCGCAAGCTTCAAGACCAATGCCCCGATCACCGGCGGCATGGTCGACCTGCCGGCCACCAAGGCCGGCATGGACAGCGCCGGGCGTACCCGTCTGTACTCGCCATGGGTGGTGGCCACCGGTTCCACGTTCTCGCACTTTGACACCACCTTGCACCCCGATGCGCTGATGGAGCCGTTTGACTCCCCCACCGTGCAGGCGCAGTACAACGTCGATCTGACCCCGGCATTGTTTGCTGATATCGGCTGGAAACTGCATCAAGGCGGTGCATCGTTTGCCAACTGCGATACCGGCACCGCGGCCAGTGATGCTTACGGCATCGTGATTGGCTCCAACATGGCTGCCACCAGTGAGCTGTGCAAGGACACCAACGTCTTGCGCAACAACTATGTGTCCTGCATGTACAAGTATCGTGATGGGCTGTTGGCCGATGGCTTGATCACTCAACAGCAGGCATTGAAGTTGAATACTTGCATCAAGCGCCAGTCCGACCAGTATCGCCGCTGATCCTTGCGGATGTGACAATCTCGAACCGGCACCTTCGGGTGCCGGTTTTTTTGTGCGCAGGTATGGCGGCTCGCTTGCCTGACCCGGATCACGCTGCAAATTCCATGCGGGCGTAAAATGCCGGCATGAACAACCACTTCCCGGTGCGCCCGCGGCGCATGCGTCATGACGATTTTTCGCGCCGCATGATGCGCGAAACCACATTCAACACCAATGACCTGATCTACCCGGTCTTCGTGCACGAAGCCAACGGCCGCGCGCCGGTGCCGTCGATGCCGGGGGTGGAACGGCTGTCCATCGACGAGCTGCTGCGCGTGGGCGAGCAAGCATTGGAATTGGGTGTGCCCGTACTCGACCTGTTCGGCGTGCCGGACCCTTCCGCCAAGACCGCCGATGGGCGGATTGCCTGGGACGAGAACGGCATCATCCCGCGTGCGATTCGTGCGCTGAAATCGCGCTTTCCCGAACTCGGCGTGATGAGCGACCAGGCGCTGGATCCGTACACCACGCACGGTCAGGATGGGTTGATCGACGACACCGGCTACATCCTCAATGACGAAACCATCGAAGCGCTGATCAAGCAGTCGCTGGCACACGCCGCCGCCGGTGTGGACGTGCTTTCGCCCAGCGACATGATGGATGGCCGCATCGGCGCGATCCGCAATGCACTGGAGGCAGGCGGCTTCATCCATACCCGCATCATGGCCTACAGCGCCAAGTACGCCAGCGCGTTCTACGGCCCGTTCCGCAGCGCGGTGGGCAGCGCCGGCAATCTGGGCAAGGGCAACAAATACACCTACCAGATGGATCCGGCCAACAGCGATGAAGCACTGCACGAGGTCGCGCTGGATCTGGCCGAAGGTGCCGACATGGTGATGGTCAAACCCGGCCTGCCGTATCTGGACGTGCTGTATCGGGTCAAGCAGCAGTTCAAGCGCCCCACCTATGCGTATCAGGTCAGCGGCGAATACGCGATGATCAAGGCCGCCGCCGGCAACGGCTGGATCGATGAAAAGATGGTGGCGATGGAAGCACTGACTGCGTTCAAGCGCGCCGGCGCCGATGGCGTGCTGACCTATTTCGCGCTGGATGCGGCAAGATGGTTGCGTGAGTCAAATTGACGCCCACCACGACGACGCCTACCGCCGGGTGATCGCTACGCGGCTCAAATGCCGCTACGCGATTCACCCGACGCTCTCGTCGTCTCCTGATTGCGAGGTTCGGCCATGACCAAGCATTACGCCGTTTTCGGCTCCCCCATCACCCATTCGCAATCCCCGCGCATCCATGCCGCGTTCGCCAAGCAAACCGGCATCGCAATGGACTATGTGGCGATTGAAGCCAGCCACGATGACTTCCGCGCCAAGCTCGATGCCAGTGGCGTGGCCGGCGCCAATATCACCCTGCCGCTGAAGGAAGATGCATTTGCACTGTGCGCCGGCAACGTCAGCGCACGTGCACTCCGCGCCGGTGCGGTCAACACCTTGCTGCGTGATGGCGCGCAATGGCGCGGCGACAATACCGATGGCTTGGGGCTGGTGCGTGACCTCACCGAACGCCACGGCCTGGACTTGCGTGGTCGCCGCACCTTGTTGCTGGGGGCCGGCGGCGCCGCACACGGGGTGGCCCCGGCGCTGTTGGATGCCGGCATCCATTCGCTGTATGTGGTCAACCGCAGCTCCGCACGCGCCGATGCCCTGGTGGATGCGATGGGTGAACCGGGCCGCACCCATGCACGCGCATGGGATGCACTGCCCGCATTGGGCGAATTTGATCTGCTGATCAATGCCACCTCGGCCAGCCGTGGCGGCCAGCTCCCCAGCTTGCCGATGGCGCTGGTGGCTCCGCGCAGCGTGGCCGTGGACTTGAGCTATGGTGAAGCCGCCGTGCCGTTCCTGGCCTGGGCCCGCGCCGCCGGCTGCGCGCAGACGGTGGATGGGCTTGGCATGCTGGTGGAACAGGCCGCCGAAAGCTTTCTGCTTTGGCATAACGTGCGCCCGGACACCGAGGCCGTGTTTGCCGAACTCAGCGGCCGCGCCGATGCCTTGCTGACGGCGGATTGAGCAACCCGCATTGCAGGTTGCTCCATTCTGGGAGTTCTTCAGAGCACCCGACCCAACACGCTGCGATCCGTCAGCTGAAATACCGAACTGCCCGCCACTTGCTCGCTGCCGGTCAGATCCGAGACGCCGACCAGTTGCTGCCCCGCCTTGCCCACCAGCCACGGCACCGGCAGGTTGGGGCCACGGAATTCCTGCCGCCACGCATTGGTCTTGTCGGTGTTCCGCTTGCCGGGAGCATTCATCACGAACTCAACCGGCACACTCACCGTGAGATCATTTGCCGTCAACAGCTCTGGGTGTGCGGCATCCAGATGAAATGACCACCTGCGTGCAACGCGGATCGATTCTTTCTCCAACAAGCCACGCGCTTTATCGAGAATGTCACTAGAGCCCTTGATATCGAACAGGCTGGATTGCGACGCCACCACATCCGCCACCGTACCATCGAGATTCAGGCGCAAGCGAAGCAAAACCGCGCCCTCCACCCCTGCACGCATGAGCCCTACGGGATACCCCGGCGGCATCATTCGCTTAGCCTCATACACAACGGCTTGTGCCGGTGGCTCTTCGCCCACTGTAATGGCCCCGCCACCGGCGCGGATTGCGCGCATCAAAGCATCCTGCGCCGCAACGTCTTCTTTGCTGATCGGTGTGAACACCACATTGTCGAGCCGGACTTCATAGCCCTGCGGAATTTGGGTGGCCGCCAAGGTGATGCGCATCGGTGTTTTCGCATTGACCGGCTTGCCGCCTTGCCGCACCGGTGCCAAATGCCAGCGCGGGATCGATTTATCCAGCATCGCTTGCAGTGTCGGGTCAAGCTTGCTGCGGATTTTGTAGCTCAACACCTGGCCTTCGGTGCCGATGGTGAGCTCGCCATCCACCCGCATCGTCAACACACTTTCACCGGCCACGGGTGTGGCCGCAGCCGCTGGTGCGGCCTGCCCGCCAGAAATAGCCAGCAAAAGTCCCAACAGAACTCGTTTCATTTAGTTGCTCCCCATCGCTGTGTGGTGTTGGCCAATTCCTTTGTGGAAAGTGTGGCATGCCACCTCCGGCCGGGCCAACACCAGCCATCTATCGCGCTACAACAGCCCCTCGCGCTTGATCGCCAGATAGCGTTCCACCAGCGCGCCGGGCAGTTGCGCGCAGGTGACATCCAGCACGCGGACACGTTGTGCGCGCAGCAGGTCGTGGGCGGTGGCGCGTTGTTGCAGGTAGCGGGCGGTAGCGGCTGCGCGCAGGGCGTCGTGCAGGCTGTGGACATCGGTCTCCAGCACCGCGTCCAGCGCTTCTTCGCGCAGGCTGGCGACCACCACATGATGCCGCTGTTGCAGCATGCGCACTGCGGCAAGCAAGTCGTCGATGTCCTCATCGCGCAGATTGGTCACCAACATCACCAAGCTGCGCCGGCGCTGGCGCAAGCTGAGATCGGTGGCGGCGGCCAGATAATCGGTAGCCACTGGTTGCGGTTGCAGGTCATAGCTGGCACGCAGCAGCACATCAATCGCACCACCGCCACGTTGTGGTGCAACCCAGCGCTGCGCGCCGCCACTGGCCAGCAAGCCCACCGCATCGCCTTCGCGCAGGGCCAGGTACGACACCACCAGTGCGGCATCCAGCACATGATCGAAATGGGTCAGCTCACCATCCCGCGCCAACATGCGGCGGCCGGTGTCGATCAACATCACCAGTTGCTGGTTGCGCTCGTCCTGATATTCCCGCGAGATCAAGCGGCGCATGCGGGCAGTGGCTTTCCAATCAATTTGACGCAGGCTGTCGCCCACCCGGTAATCGCGCATTTGATGGAAGTCGGTGCCTTCGCCGCGACGGCGACGGATATGCGCACCCACCGTGCGCGACGCCTGCTCGGAGCCCAGCATCGCCAGCCTGGCCAGCGGCGCGAAATTGGGAAACACCCGCACGGTCTGCCTGGCCGCCACGATGCGGCTGCGTCGCCATAACCGCCATGGCGAATGCACGCGCAATTGCACGCCCGCAAACACCGCATCACCGCGTGCGGTGGGCCGCAGTGCATAGTGGAATTGGGTGGTGCTTTCTGCTGCAAGTTGCAGCGTGCGCGGCAACCCCTCGACGACCCACGCCTCTGGATGCAGATCATGCACATCCACGCGCAACTTGCGTGGGCCATTGTCCAGCGTCAGTGTCGCCGTGCGCTGCACGCCAACCGGCAAGGCATCGGGCACATCGCGTACCACGTCCGGCGCGGCCAGGCGGCGCACACGCCACGCATCCACCAGCGCTACCAGCAGCAGTGCAAGACCCGTGGCCCACCAGGTATCTGCCGGCAGCAGGTCAACACTGCAAGCAACGCCCAGCAGCGCCCAACCGATACACAACAGCGGTAGCAGCAGGGTGGGCCTCACTGGCGCGGCGCATCCACCTTGGCCAGCAGTGCATGCAGCACGGCATCGGCCGATTGGCCCTCAATGTGCAGCTCCGGTGCCAGCGCGATGCGGTGGCGCAGGGCGGGTTTGGCAATCGTGCGTACATCATCCGGAGTGACAAAATCACGCCCGCTCAGCAGCGCCTGTGCACGCGCTGCGCGCACCAGGGCAATGCTGCCGCGTGGACCGGCACCCAAGGCAATCCCCGGCCAGTTGCGGGTGGCCACCGCAATGCGCACGGCGTAATCCAGCACGGCCGCATCCACCCGTACCGTGGCGGTGGCCTGTTGCAAAGCCAGCACCTCATCACCATGCAGCACTTGCGCGATCTGGCTCAAATCGAACTCCGCGGCCATCTTGCCTTCACTGACTGCGGCCACCATGCGTTTTTCATCTTCCAACTTCGGATAGCCAATCAGCACCTTCAGCAAGAAGCGGTCCAACTGTGCTTCCGGCAACGGGTAGGTGCCTTCCAGTTCCAACGGGTTTTGCGTGGCCAGGCACATGAACGGCGGCGGCAGCGGGAAGCTGTGGCCTTCAATCGTCACTTGCTGTTCCTGCATCGCCTCCAACAACGCCGACTGCGTTTTGGCCGGCGCGCGGTTGATCTCATCGGCCAACAAAATATTGGTGAACACCGGCCCCTTGCGCACCTCGAAGCGTTCCAATTTGGGATCGAACACGGCGTGGCCACTGATATCGCTGGGCATCAGATCCGGCGTGAACTGCACCCGCGCATGGCTGCACCCCAGCGCCTGTGACAACGCCCGCACCAACAAGGTTTTGCCAAGGCCGGGCACGCCTTCCAGCAGCACATGGCCACCGGCCAGCAGCGCCACCATCACCAAATCCAGAACGTCATCCTGGCCGATGAAGGCCTTGGCCACTTG
>DAORUL010000100.1:0-5897 GCA_035433165.1 Thermomonas sp.
ATACCGATGCGGTCAAGGTCGATGTGGTGAAAGACGGCGAGCACGACGTGCTGGACATTTCGGTGTCGCTGCCGGAACGCGGGGCCTCCCCGGCCTGACTTCAGCCTGTCATGCCATCCCGGCGCAAGCCGGGATCCGGCGATCGATCACAACATGCCAGAACAACCGGATCCGCAGGCATCAGGTGTGCGAGCAGATGCCGGCTTGCACCGGAATCACGAGCGCGCTGTACTGATCCTGGCGGATATTGGCTTTAACGCGCCGACCGTACTGTTGGCGCACTACGGCCTGACGCTGGAACACATCGCGGACGAGCAACCCATCCCCGGCAGCTACTGGGGCGATTGCGAGGCCGGCATCATCGGCTGCACCGTGTATGCGCGCAGCGATACGCCGCTGCACTCGCTCCTGCACGAGGCGGGGCACCTCATCGTGTTGCCGCCAGACAAACGCGCAACCGTGCATACCGACGCCACCGATTCCGTGCCGGAAGAAGACGCCGTGTGTGTCCTGCAAGGCTTGTTGGGTGAAGCCTTGGGCGTGCCACGCGCGCGCATCTGGGCCGATATGGACAGCTGGGGCTACACGTTTCGGCTGGGCTCGGCACAAGCCTACGTGGAGCGCGATGCTGATGATGCCTGGCGCTGGCTGCGCGAACACGGACTGATCGACTGCAACGGGGCATTGCTGCTACCGCACTGATTTCCAGCGCATCCATGCGCGTTGCCGTAAAACCCGCAATACTTGGCGCATGGACGCCCTTGCCTCGCAGCCGCACGCCACCGCCACTGCCCTTGCCGCGCAGTTCTATACCGACGCCGAAATGACGGCCCGCGACCGCCGCGTGATCTTCGATCGCAGCTGGCAACTGGTGGCGCATAGTTCGCAATTGCGCAATTCAGGCGACCACGTCATCGCCAATCTTGCCGGCCTGCCGGTGATTGCGGTGCGCGGCAGCGATGGGGTGATTCGCGTGATGCACAACGTCTGCCGGCATCGTGCCGGGCCGCTTGCACAATGCGACGGACTGGCCGCGAAATCGCTGCGCTGCCGCTATCACGGCTGGACGTACACGCTGGAGGGGCAATTGCGTTCGGCACCGGAAATGAAGGACGCGCAGGACTTCGATGTGGCCGACGTGCAGCTGCCGCAACTGGCGGTGAAGGTCTGGCAGGGTTTGGTGTTTGCCGCTGTCGATGCCGCGCACGCGCCCGATTTCGATACGTTTGTGGCCGGTATCGATGCACGGCTGGGCGCAGACAGAGGGCTGCACGCCTACGCCAACCACCATCGCGCAAGTTATGACATCGCCTGCAACTGGAAGGTGTACATCGACAATTATCTGGAGGGCTACCACGTCCCGCACGTGCATCCCGGCCTGAACCGGCTGCTGGATTACCGCAGCTATCGCACCGAGCTGTCGGCATGGCATTCGCTGCAATGGAGCCCCCTTGAAAGTGATGCCGCGCTGTATGGCAACGGTGATGCGCTGTATTACTGGCTGTGGCCCAACACCATGCTCAATATCCTGCCGGGCCGCCTGCAAACCAATACCGTGGTGCCGTTGGGGGTGGATCATTGCCGGGTGATCTTTGACAGTTATTACGCCGAAAGTGATGACGCTGGCAAACGCGATGCGGATCTTTCTTTCAGCGATGAAGTGCAGCACGAAGACATCGGCATCTGCGAAGACGTGCAACGCGGCATGGCCTCGGGCAGTTATGTGCCGGGGCGGTTGAACCCACTGCGCGAAACCGGCGTGCATCATTTCCATGAGTTGTTGCGGGCGGCGTATCGCACTGATGGCGGCACCTAATCCGGCCACCCGATCGACCACTTGATTGCCCACCGACTCAAGCAAGGAAACACCGCATGACCGATGCAGCCGAAGCCAGCGGGACGGCGGTGAAACCACTGGGACTGTGGATGGCGACCGCGCTGGTGGTAGGCAGCATGATCGGCAGCGGTGTGTTCCTGTTGCCGGCCACGCTGGCACCGTACGGCGCGGCCAGCTTGATCGGCTGGGCCATCACGCTGTGCGGGGCGCTGCTGCTGGCTGGCACTTTCGCGCGACTGGCGATCGCCAATCCCGCGACCGGCGGACCGTATGCTTATGTGCATCGCAGCTTCGGCAACCTTGCCGGCTTCGGCATCGCATGGAGCTACTGGATCTCGATCTGGACCGGCATGGCCGCGATTGCCGTTGCGTTCGCCGGCAGCATTGGTGCGATTGTCCCGGCCGTCGCCGCAAGCCCCGTACTTGGCGCGGCCTGCGCGTTGTGCGCGTTATGGATTTGCGCGGCGATCAACAGCATCGGCATGCGCGAGGCCGGCGGCGCACAGGTCGTGTTGACCGCGCTCAAGCTGTTGCCCTTGCTGCTGTTCGGCCTGCTGGCGCTGTGGTTTGTGGATACCGGCCATTACCGCCCCTTCAATCCCACCACGCAAACCTGGCCGCAGGTGGCGCAAGCCACGGTGATCCTGACCATGTGGGCGTTCGGTGGGCTGGAAGTGGCCACCGTGCCGGCCGGTGCCATCCGCGACCCGCAGCGCACGATCCCGCGCGCCACCCTGCTCGGCACCCTGCTTGCCGGCGTTGCCACCATCCTCGCCTGCACGGTCGTCATCGGGTTGGTGCCCGGTGCGGAACTGGCACACTCAGGTGCACCCATGGCCGATGCCGCCGGGCGCTTGTGGGGGCCAGGTGCAGCACTGGGGCTGGCCGTACTGATGGCGGTCTCCACCTTCGGCGCCATCAACGGCTGGGCAATGGTGTGCGCACAGGTGTCGCTGGCTGCCGCCAACGACGGCCTGTTTCCGGCGCGTTTCGCCCGCCGCGATGCACGCGGCGTGCCGGTGTTTGGCGTGCTGACTGGCGCGGTACTCGCCAGTGCGCTGGTGTTGTGCAACTACAACCGCGCGCTGGTCGATCTGTTTACCTTCATCCTGCTGCTTTCCACCGCCGGCTTGCTGTTGCCCTATGCGGCCTGCAGCGCGGCCTGGCTGCGCCATGGCCGCGGCGGCGGACGCGTGGTCGCCACGCTGGCGTTGCTGTACAGCCTGTACGCGCTGTTCGGTGCCGGCATGGAAGCCCTTGCTTGGGGCGTGGTGTTGCTGCTGGCGGGGCTGCCGGTGTATGCATGGATGCGTCGAAGCACACCTACAACTCGGTAGGCTCCAGTGCTGCCGGTGCTTCAGGCACCCGCAGCGCGCGCCGATGGGCATGGGTTTCCCACCACCAGAACAGCCAGCCGGTCAGTGCAAAGGCCGCCGCACCCGAGGCCAGGTGCAGGCCGCTATTGCTCAGCAGCGGCGACAGCATGCCGGCAATCACGGCATTCACCAGCAAGCCGAAAAACGCCTGCAGGGACGACGCGCCGCCGCGCTGCTGCGGATACATGTCGAGGATGGCCAAGGTGATGATGGGGAATGCCAGCGAAATCCCGAATGCGTACACGCTCAGCGGCAGCACCGCCCACGGCACGCCGGGTGCGTTGGCCCACAGGTTGTAGCCCAGGTTCAGCAGCATCCCAGCTCCGCAGCAGGCAAACCCGATATTGGCCAGGCGCTGCCCAGTGATGCGGCCGGCACTGTGCCCGGAGACAAATGCCCCCAACATCATCCCGCTGATCATCGGAATGAAGAACCAGCCGAAACTGACCCGATCCAGATGCAGCAGATCCAGCACAAAGGCCGGGGCTGAGGCGATATACAAAAACAGCGCGCCAAAATTCAGTGCCGCCGCGGCCGACAATCGCAAAAAGCGTGTGTTGCCCGCGATCCCGAGATAACTGCGCAACAGCACCCCCGGATGCAGCGATAACCGCGCTGCCGGCGGATGGGTTTCCGGCAGGCCACGCCAGACGGCCAGCATCAACGCCAGCGCGAACGCCAGCAACAACCAGAATATCGACGGCCAACGCTGCCAGCCCAGCAACCAGCCTCCAAGCACCGGCGCCACTGCCGGCGCGATGCCGAAGATCATCGACACCTGGCTCATCAACCGCTGCGCGTCATGCCCGTGCAGCACATCGCGAATCACCGCGCGCCCCACAATCAGGCCCACACCGGCACTCAAACCCTGCAGTGCACGAAATGCCAGGAGCTGCGGCAGCGAGGTGGCCAGTGCACAGCCCACCGAGGCCAACGCAAACATCGCCAGCCCGCCCAGGATCACCCGCTTGCGGCCCAGCGCATCGGACAGCGGCCCGTGCACCAGACTCATCGCCGCATACGCCAGCAGATACACGCTGATGGTTTGCTGCATCGCCAGCTTGTCGGCCACAAATTGCGCGCCGATCTGCGGGAACGCCGGGAAAATGGTGTCGATCGAGAACGGCCCGAACATCGCCAAGCCGCCCAGCAATGGGGCCAGACGGCGAGCGGAAGGTGGCGGCCGGAAGGATGATGACGCTGACGAGGGCATCCGATCAGTTTACGCAACGCCGGGGCCAGTACCCGCACCGGCCGGCAGGGTATAATCGCCCGGCACAGTGGGAGAAGCGCGCAGGCTTTCGGGTCTCGTCGCGCTGCCGAAGGCGCAACCGCCCGGAATCGCTCAGGCCCAAGACCGCTGTGTGACCACACTCTGGAGAGATTGGCCCGTCGCCCCCCACAGACGCGGCCAGCGCCGAAGGGGCAAGAAGCTGCGCGGGATCCCCCTCCCCATCCGCGCGCTTCCAAACTCTCAGGCAAAAGGACAGAGCGGGCATCCCTTTCACGCGCACTGCGCCTTCGGATGCCGCCATGACTCAGCCCTCGCTTCGCTCGCTCGAACACCACGACGCTTTCATCGATCGCCATATCGGCCCGAATGATGCCGAAATCGCCGCCATGCTTGCGCTGCTCGGCCACGCTTCGCTGGAAGCCTTCACCGATGCCATCGTGCCGGGCTCGATCAAGTCAGCCAACCCGCTGGCGTTGCCAGAGGCGATGACCGAAGTGGATGCGCTGGCCAAAATTCGCGCCATTGCCGGTCAAAACAAGGTCTTCAAAAGCTTCATCGGCCAAGGCTATTACGGCACCCACACGCCGAATGTCATTCTGCGCAACATCCTGGAAAACCCGGCGTGGTACACCGCGTACACGCCGTATCAGGCCGAGATTTCGCAAGGCCGGATGGAAGCCCTGATCAACTTCCAGACCATGATTGCCGACCTCACCGGCATGGACATCGCCAGCGCTTCATTGCTGGACGAAGCCTCTGCCGCAGCGGAGGCCATGACGCTGGCCAAGCGCAGTGCCAAGTCGAAATCCGACACGTTCCTGGTGGTGGGTGACACCCATCCGCAGACCATCGAAGTGTTGCAAACCCGTGCCGATCCGCTGGGTCTGAAGGTCAATGTGGTGCGCGGCACCGATGCCGTGCATGCCGCGATTGCCGAAGGTGATTATTTCGGCGTGCTGGTGCAGTACCCGGCGTCCAGCGGCTGGATCGCCGACTGGAACAAGGATGCCGAGGCCATCCATGCACACAACGCGCTGTTCGTGGTCGCCACCGACCTGCTGGCACTGACCTTGCTGAAGTCCCCGGGCGAGATGGGTGCCGATATCGTCATCGGCAACAGCCAGCGCTTTGGCGTGCCGTTCGGCTTCGGTGGCCCGCACGCCGCGTTCATGGCCTGCCGCGACGCCTTCAAGCGCTCCATGCCCGGCCGCCTGATCGGCGTCTCCATCGACGCCGACGGCAACCCCGCCTATCGCCTGACCCTGCAAACCCGCGAGCAGCACATCCGCCGCGAAAAGGCCACCTCCAACATCTGCACCGCGCAGGTGCTGCTGGCGGTGATGGCCTCGATGTATGCCGTCTACCACGGCCCCGACGGCCTGAAGCGCATTGCGCAGCGCGTGGCGCGCTACACCGCGATTCTTGCTGCGGGCCTGAAGGAATTGGGCTT
>DAORUL010000101.1:0-5825 GCA_035433165.1 Thermomonas sp.
ACCGGCTGGATGCATCGGATGTTGACCCGGATCGTCAACTTCGAGGCCACGCTGGACGATTTGCAGATGCTGCGCGCCTCGGCCGGGCAGATTGAAGGCCACACCATTTGCGCCTTCGGTGAAGCCGCCGCATGGCCGGTGCAGGGTTTCCTGCGGCATTACTGGCATGAATTCGAATATGCCATCGTGAACAAGCGCTTCTACGTCGATGACGAGCGCGCCGGCACGCTGGTTCAGTCTGAAAAGGTGGTTGCGTGAGCGCACAACCCGTCAATCCGAACCTGCCGCCCGACCACGTCACCGTCTTCATCGACGGCGTCGAAATGGCCGCGCCCAAAGGTTCAATGATCATCCAGGCCGCCGACAAGGCCGGCATCCCGATTCCGCGTTTCTGCTATCACGAGAAACTGCCGATTGCCGCCAATTGCCGCATGTGCATGGTGGATACCGAAGTGGGGGGCCGCGCCGCGCCCAAGCCGTCGCCGGCTTGCGCCACGCCGGTGATGGACGGCATGAAGATCTTCACGCGCAACGACAAGGCGCTGAAAGCGCAGCGCAATGTGATGGAGTTTTTGCTGATCAACCATCCGCTGGACTGCCCGGTGTGTGACCAGGGTGGCGAATGCGAGTTGCAGGATCTGTCGTTGGGCTATGGCCGTTCCGTCAATCGGTTTGTCGAGCGCAAGCGCACCGTGGCCGATGAAGATCTGGGCCCGCTGGTCGCCAGCGAAATGACCCGCTGCATCCACTGCACGCGCTGCGTGCGGGTGACCGCCGAAATCGCCGGTACCTACGAGCTGGGCGGCATGTATCGCGGCGAAAACCTGCAGATCGGTACCTTCGACGGCAAGCCGCTGACCACCGAGCTGTCCGGCAACGTGATCGACGTGTGCCCGGTCGGTGCGCTGACCAACAAGGTGTTCCGCTTCAAGGCGCGGCCGTGGGAACTCACCGCGCGGCCTTCGCTGGGGTATCACGATGCGCTGGGCAGCAACCTGTTCCACCACGTGCGCCGTGGCGAACTGTTGCGCAGCGTGCCGCGTGACAACGAAGCCATCAACGAATGCTGGCTGTCCGACCGTGACCGCTATGCGCACGAAGGCTTGACCGCCGGCGACCGCGCCACCGTGCCGCTGATCCGCGACGGCGAAAGCTTCCGCGAAGCGTCGTGGGAAGAGGCGCTGGCCAAGGCCTCGCAAATCCTGCAAGACAACGCCGGCGACAATCTGGGCGTGCTGGTGCATCCGGCAACCTCGAATGAAGAGGGTGCGTTGCTGGCGCGTCTGGCCGCAGGCTTGAACGCCGGCAATCTCGATCACCGCATCGCCCAGCAAGACCTGTCCGATGGCGCGCAAGCACACGCGTTTGCAATGCCGGTGGCCGAGATCGAAAAAGCCGATGTCATCGTGATCGTGGGCAGCCACCTGCGCTTCGAAGTGCCGTTGCTGCACCAGCGCGTGCGCAAGGCGGTCAAGCATGGCGCGCGCGTGTTCGTGGTCAACCCGGTGGATTTCGAGTTCACCTTCGCCATTGCCGGCAAGCAGATCGTGCCGCCGTCGCAATTGGCGTCGGCACTTGCCAATATCGATGTCGGTGATAGCGGCAATGTTGCGGTCATCGTCGGCGGCGTGGCTGAAAACAGCCCGTATGCCGCCGCGATTCGCAGCGCAGCCACCGCTTTTGCCGCGGCCAAAAACGCCAAGCTGTGCCGCATCCCGCAAGGGGCCAATGCGTTGGGCCTCAGCCGTGCCGGGGTGCTGCCCCGCACGCGCGATGCGCAAACCATGCTGCGCGAACCGCGCAAGGCCTATGTGCTGTACGGCATCGAGCCAGGCCTGGATTTTGCCGATCAGCAAGTGGCGATGAAAGCGTTGGGCCCCGCGCAGGTAGTGGCGTTCAGCCAGTTTGCCTGCGCCTCCACCCGCGCGGTGGCCGATGTGATTCTGCCGATTGGCGCGTTGCCGGAAATCGACGCCAGCCTGACCAATCTGGATGGCATCGAGCAGCACGCACAGCCCGCAGGCAAATTGCCGGGGCAGGCGCATTCGGGCTGGCGCGTGTTGCGCGCACTCGGCGGCGATCTGCAATTGGCCGGCTTTGAATTCACCGATCTGGCCGGCTTGCGCGCCAGTCTTGCGCCGCAGGCGGTGCAGGTGGCCAAGGGTGCAGCGGTGGCGATCAGCGGCAGCGGTTTGGACGTGGTGGTATCGCAAGCCATCTATCGGGTGGATGCGGTGACCCGTCGCTGCGATGCCTTGCAAGCGCATCCGCTGACCGCCGGACCGCGGGCCGTGCTGCATCCCGCCGATGCGGCAGGCCTGGCCGACGGTGCAATGGTGAAACTGGCCACAACATCCGGGAACGCCACCTTGCCCGTACGGCTGGATGTGCGCGTTGCCGCAGGCAGCGTGTGGATTGAATCGGGCTACGCTGCCACTGCGCCGCTGCTGACCGCAGGCAAGCTGGAGGTCGTGCGCGCATGAGTATCGCGATGAACCTTGCGGCCAACCCGCTGATGCAATACGCCATCGATCCCTTGCATGCATGGCTGGTGTCGTTCGGCACCTTGGGCATGCTGGTGTGGGTCGTGCTGAAGATCCTGGCCATCACCTTGCCGGTGATTATCTCGGTGGCCTTCTACGTGGTCTGGGAACGCAAATTGATTGGCTGGATGCACGTCCGCCACGGCCCGATGTATGTGGGTTGGGGTGTGCTGCAAGCCTTCGCCGACGTTTTCAAACTGCTGTTCAAGGAAGTGGTGCAACCCACCGTGGCGCATCCGGTGCTGTATCGCCTGGCGCCCATGTTGGCGCTGGTGCCGGCATTTGCGGCGTGGGCAGTGGTGCCGTTTGACACCCAGGTGGTGCTGTCCAATGCCAATGCCGGTTTGCTGTATTTGCTGGCGATGACCTCGCTGGGGATCTATGGCGTGATCATTGCCGGCTGGGCGTCGAACTCGAAGTACGCCTTCCTCGGTGCGATGCGCGCTTCGGCGCAGATGATCAGCTACGAAATCGCGATGGGGTTCTCGCTGGTGGGCGTGCTGATTGCCGCCGGCAGCCTGAACCTGTCCGAGATCGTGATGGCGCAATCCGGCAAGGGCTTGGTCAGTTGGTTCTTTATCCCGCTGGCACCGCTGTTCGTGGTGTATTTCGTGTCCGGTGTGGCCGAAACCAACCGCGCACCGTTCGACGTGGTGGAAGGCGAATCGGAAATCGTGGCTGGGCACATGGTCGAATATTCCGGCTCGCAGTTCGCACTGTTCTTCCTGGCCGAATACGCCAACATGCTGCTGGTCAGCTTCCTGACCGCAACCTTCTTCATGGGCGGCTGGCTGTCCCCCATCCCGCCGTCGTGGACGGCCAACATCCCCCTGCTTGGGGTGGTGCTGGGCGATGGTTGGTGGTGGTTGCTGCTCAAGGTGGGGTTCTTCGCCACCTGCTTCATCTGGTTCCGCGCCGCGTTCCCGCGCTACCGCTATGACCAGATCATGCGGCTGGGTTGGAAGGTCTTCATTCCGATCACCATCGCCTGGATTTTTGTCACCGCACTGCTGGTGTACTTCGGCGTGATTGGTGGCCATGCAATGGGAGCGGTGGCATGAGCAAGGTTGTGCAATACCTCAAAAGCTTGCTGCTGCTGGAATTGCTGGGCGGGCTGTGGCTGACGTTGAAGTATCTGTTCCGTCCCAAGTACACCTTGATGTACCCGATGGAAAAGACCCCGGCGTCACCGCGTTTCCGTGGTGTGCACGCACTGCGCCGCTACGCCAATGGCGAAGAGCGCTGCATCGCCTGCAAATTGTGCGAAGCGGTGTGCCCGGCCTTGGCCATCACCATTGAAGCGGCACCGCGTGCGGATGACGGCACCCGCCGCACCACCCGCTATGAAATCGATTTGTTCAAGTGCATTTTCTGCGGCTTCTGCGAAGAGTCCTGCCCCACCGATTCCATCGTGGAAACCCACATCCACGAATACCATTTCGACCAGCGCGAACAAAGCGTGCTGACCAAGCAGAAATTGCTGGCCATTGGCGACCGCCTCGAGGCGGAGATCGCCGAACGTCGCGCCGCCGACGCCCCGTATCGCTGAGGCAGACCTGAGCATGGACTTCGATTTTCAAACCCTTGCATTCCTTGCCTTCGCCGCGGTTGCGGCGGCGGCGGGGCTGGCTGCAATCACCGCCCGCAATGCGGTGCACGCCGTACTGTGGCTGGTGCTGACGTTTTTCTCGGTAGCGTGTACCTGGATCGTGGGCGGGGCCGAGTTTCTTGGCGTTGCCCTGGTGCTGGTGTATGTCGGCGCGGTGATGGTGCTGTTCCTGTTCGTGGTGATGATGCTGGACATGGACAAGACGCCGATGCGGCAAGGCTATGTGCGCTATCTGCCGGTCGGGCTGGTGGTGGCGGTGCTGATGCTGGTGCAGATGTTGGCCTTGATCGGTGTGCGCAGTGCCGCCCGGACGCCGTTGGCCGACAACGCCGCGGTGGCTGCCGACATCCCCAATACCACTTGGCTGGCACGCGCCCTGTTCACCGAATTCATGCTGCCGTTTGAAGTGGCCGCAGTGATCCTGACGGTCGCGGTGGTGGCTGCGGTGATGTTGACCTTGCGTCGGCGGCCCGGTGCCAAGCACCAGAATCCGGCCGAGCAGGTGCGGGTGCGTGCAGCCGATCGCGTACGCATGGTGAAGATGGCAGCGGTGCAACCTGCCACCCAGGCCAAGCCGGAGGAGGGCACGCCATGACCAATCTCATCTCGGCCCTGACCCTGGGCCATTACCTGACGCTCGGCGCGGTGCTGTTTTGCATCAGCGTGGCCGGGCTGTTTTTGAACCGCAAGAACGTGATCATGTTGTTGGTGTCGCTGGAGCTGATGCTGCTGTCGGTGAACATCAATTTCGTGGCGTTCTCGCGCTCGCTGGGGGATGCCGCGGGGCAGGTGTTCGTGTTCTTCATCCTGACCGTGGCAGCTGCCGAGGCCGCGATCGGTCTGGCCATCCTGGTCACCTTGTTCCGCAACCGCCGCAGCATTGATGTTGCGGACATCGATACGTTGAAGGGCTGACCTGATGGATTCGGCAATCCTGATCTCCAAGACCCAGCTCCTGCTGGTCGTGCTGCTGCCACTGCTTGGCAGCATTCTGGCCGGGCTGTTCGGCCGCCAGATCGGCCGTGCCGGCGCGCACAGCGTCACCATCCTCGGCGTGGCCGCCAGCTGCGCGCTGTCGGCGCATGTGCTGTGGCAACTGCTGCAAGGCGCCGCACCGTTCAACGAGAACCTGTACACCTGGCTGCAAGCCGGTGACATCTCGGTCAACGTCGGCTTCATGGTCGACAAGCTGACCGCGATGATGATGGTGGTGGTCACCTTCGTCTCGCTGCTGGTGCACATCTACACCATCGGCTACATGGCCGAGGACGACGGCTACCAGCGCTTCTTCAGCTACATCTCGCTGTTCACCTTCAGCATGCTGATGCTGGTGATGAGCAACAACTTCATGCAGTTGTTCTTCGGCTGGGAAGCCGTGGGCCTGGTGTCGTACCTGCTGATCGGTTTCTGGTACAAGAAACCGACCGCCGTGTTTGCCAACCTGAAAGCATTCCTGGTCAACCGGGTCGGTGACTTCGGCTTCCTGCTGGGGATTTCCGGTGTCCTGTATTGGATCGGCACGCTGGATTACGCCACCGCGTTTGCCAATGCCGGCGTGATCAAGGACATGACCGTGCAAATCCTGCCCGGGCATACCTGGATGGTGCCCACCGTGATTTGCATCTGCCTGTTCATCGGCGCGATGGGCAAGTCGGCGCAGGTGCCGCTGCATG
>DAORUL010000102.1:0-5805 GCA_035433165.1 Thermomonas sp.
AGCAATTGGTGGTGGACGTGGAAGAAGTGCATCAGGGCGGCGTGATGGAAAAGCTCGGTACCCGCAAGGCCCAATTGAAGAACATGGAGCCCGATGGCAAGGGTCGCGTGCGCCTCGACTATGAAATCCCGGCGCGCGGCTTGATCGGCTTCCAGAACGAATTCAAGACCCTGACCCAAGGCTCCGGCCTGCTGTTCCATGTGTTCGACCACTACGGCCCGAAAGAAACCGGCCCGATTGCCAAGCGCCTGAACGGGGTGATGATCGCCAATGCACCGGGTGCTACCCCGGCCTATTCGCTCGGTCCGCTGCAAGAGCGCGGCAAGTTGTTCGCTGCCGAAGGCGATCAAGTGTATGAAGGCCAGCTGGTCGGCATCCACAGCAAGGACAATGACTTGACCGTCAATGCAATCAAGACCAAGCCGCTGACCAATATGCGCGCCTCCGGCAAGGACGATGCCATTCAGCTGACCCCTGCCACCAAGTTCACCCTGGAACAGGCACTGGACTTCATCGACGACGATGAGTTGGTGGAAATCACCCCCAAGGAAATCCGTCTGCGCAAGAAGCACCTGACCGAGAACGATCGCAAGCGCGCCAGCCGCTCTGCGTGAGCCTGTGCGTACCCGGTGGCGTGCTTGGCGGCTTGATCTGGCGCCGACCTGCCCCCATTGTCTGCGCACCGCATCCGCGTGCGCAGGCATGAACCCGGCATGAGTCAACCGCATCACTACAACCCGGATCCGCATGCGCATCCTGGGTTGCACATCATTGCACTGGTTGAAGCGGTGAAAGGCGCGCTGGCACTGCTGGCTGCCAGTGGCCTGGAATTGATCGGCCCGGCCCCGCTGCAACGCTGGGTGCATGAGCTGATTGTCCGCTTCCAACTCGATCCGCATCACGGCGTCATCGCGTGGCTGATCGGTGCCATCAACCCCGGTGGCATCCATCTGGCAGCACTGATTGCGACGCTGTACGGGGCCATGCACATTCTGGAAGGCTGGGGCCTGTGGCGCGCCAAGGCATGGGCATCGTGGCTGGGCTGCGTCACCGTTTCGCTCTACTTGCCATTCGATGTGTTTGCCCTGTTCAAGCATCCGGGCTGGTTGTCATTGGTGGTGGTGGCCATCAATGTCGCCGTATTGTGGGTGCTGGCGCGCGACTTACTCAAGCGCCGCCGCTGACGCATCCCGCATCTCCCTGCATTTGCACACCACACGCGTGCCGGGGCAGACTTACCCATCGCCTTTGGGAGTTGCTCGATGCGTTACCTACCGCTTGCCCTTGCTGTTGTCGTGCTGTTGAGTGCCTGTCAGCCAGAGACCCAATCCCCAGCAACTTCGAACATGGCAACGGCAGCCAACACGCTGCCCGCATCCGCACTCGAAGAGGCCACCGTACTCGACCTGCAACGCAAGATGAGTGCAGGCGCATTGACCAGCCATGCGCTGGTGCAGGCCTATCTGGATCGCATCGCGGCAATTGATTCTGCAGGCCCCCACCTCAATGCCGTAATCGAACGCAACCCCGATGCCTTGAAAGAGGCCGACCGCCTGGATGCCGAGCGCAAAGCGGGCAAAGTGCGCGGCCCGCTGCATGGCATCCCGGTATTGCTGAAAGACAATATCGACGCCTTCCCGATGGCCAACTCCGCGGGCTCGCTGGCACTGGCCAATCACCACCCGAAAAACGATGCCTATTTGGTGCGCAAATTGCGCGCGGCGGGTGCGGTGATTCTTGGCAAAACCAATCTGTCGGAATGGGCCAATTTCCGTTCCACCCATTCCAGTTCCGGCTGGAGCGGGCGCGGCGGACAAACCAAAAACCCTTATGTACTCGATCGTAGCCCGTGCGGCTCCAGTGCAGGCACCGGCAGTGCGATTGCCGCCAATTTGGCCACGCTGGGTATCGGCACTGAAACCGACGGCAGCATCATTTGCCCTGCCGCAGTGGCCGGGCTGGTGGGCATCAAACCCACGGTGGGGTTGATAAGCCGTGACGGCATCATCCCGATTTCCTTCTCGCAGGACACCGCCGGCCCGATGACACGCAGCGTGGCGGATGCTGCGGCGTTATTGACGGCACTCGATGGACCCGACACCAGCGATGCGGCCTCCAATGAGCGCCCCACGCGGGCTCCAATTGATTACATCAGCCATTTGAACGCGGAAGCCCTGAAGGGTGCACGCATTGGTGTCGTGCGTAAACTGATGGGATTTGAGCCCGCCACCGATGCGGTGATGGAGCATGCAATCGCCGCTCTCAAAGCCGCCGGTGCGACTGTGGTGGATGCACAGATCCCGACCCTGGGGCAATGGGATGATGCCGAATCCGAGGTGCTGAAATACGAGTTCAAACCCGGGCTCAACACCTATCTGGCGCGCAACGCCACCCCCATCCACTCGCTTGCTGAACTGATTGCCTACAACCAGCAACACGCCAACACCGAGATGCCCTATTTTGCGCAAGAGTTATTCGAGCAATCGCAGGCCAAGGGTGCGCTGAACGAAACCGCGTACATCAATGCCCGCGATAAAACCCGGCGCTTGGCCGGCCCTGAAGGCATTGATGCCGCCCTGAAAGCACAACAGCTGGATGCTCTGGTCGCCCCTGCGATGACCACTGCATGGCCCATCGATCTGGTCAATGGTGACAAGTTCAGCGGTGCGGGTTACGGCCCTGCCGCGGCCGCACGCTACCCCAGCCTGACCGTACCGATGGGCCAAGTGCAGGGCCTGCCGGTCGGTATCGTTTTCATGGGCACAGCGTGGAGCGAGCCACGCTTGATCGAACTGGGGTATGCCTTCGAACAAGTCACGCATGCGCGCAAGCCGCCGCAGTTTTTGCCCACCGTCGCGCAATCCGCCCGCAACTGATTGCGGGCGGTTGCATCAAGCCGCAATCGCGCCGCGCTTTTTCACGATCAACATCGCAATCTCCAGCGCCTGCTCGTAGTTCAGGCGCGGATCCACGGTGGTGCGGTATGCCCGCTGCAAATCCAGTTCGGTAAGATCGCGCGCGCCGCCCAGGCACTCGGTGACATTTTCGCCGGTCATTTCCAAATGAACGCCACCCAACCGGGTGCCTGCGGCCTGGTGGATATCGAACGCTTGCTCGATTTCGCTACGGATGGTTTCAAACCGGCGCGTCTTGTAGCCATTGCTGGTGGACTCGGTGTTGCCATGCATCGCATCACAAATCCACAACACGCGGCGACCTTCGCGCTGCACGGCCGTCAACAACGCCGGCAGCTTGCCGGCAATCTGGCCAGCACCCATGCGATGGATCAGGCCCAACCGTCCGGGTTCATCATTCGGATTCAGCGCATCAATCACCCGCAGCAATTGATCCGGTGTGACCGACGGCCCCACTTTCACCGCGACCGGATTGGAGATGCCACGGAAATATTCAATATGCGCGCCTTCCAATGCTGCGGTGCGCATTCCGATCCAAGGGAAATGCGTGGCCAGATTGAACCAGCCATCCGCACGCGGCACCTGCCGGGTTTGGGCTTCTTCGTAGGGCAGCAACAACGCTTCATGCGAGGTGAAAAAATCCACCCGGTTGAGACTCTGCATCTTGCGTCCGGCCAATGTTTCCATGAAGCGCACGGCATCGCCGATGCCGGCCACCATATTTTGATAGTCGGCGGCATGCGGCGATTGCCCCACCCAACCCAAGCCCCAATATTCGGGGTGATGCAAGTCGGCGAAACCGCCGTCGATCAGCGAACGCACGAAGTTCATCGTCATCGCCGAGCGCGCATGCGCCTTGATCATGCGACGCGGATCCGGCACCCGCGCCTGTGCAGTGAAGTCCGGGCCATTGACGATATCGCCGCGATAACTGGGCAAGGTGACGCCGTCGCGGGTCTCACTATCGGCCGAACGCGGCTTGGCGTACTGACCGGCAAACCGGCCTACCCGCACCACCGGCACTTTCAGTCCATGCACCAGCACCAAACTCATTTGCAACAGCACCTTGAGCCGGTTGGTAATGACCTCAGAATTGCATTCGGCAAACGTTTCCGCGCAATCACCACCTTGCAGCAAGAAGCGCTTGCCTTCCTGCGCCTCGGCCAATTGCTGTTTAAGCGCAAGGATTTCGCGTGAGGTCACCAGTGGCGGTAGCGAACGCAGCTCGTCCTGTGCAGCCGACAGCGCAGCCGAATCCGGGTAGGTGGGCAGTTGCAACGCCGGGCGATCCCGCCAGCTGGCGGGCGTCCACGCATCAGTAGCGCGGGTGATCGCTTGAGAGGTTGGAGACGCTACAGCGGCGTGAATATTGGACATGGGGATGCAAAGGCAGTCTGTTGCATTGCATCATCCTGCCCAGCTGCTGCGTTCGCAACCGTTACTTGCGGAACAAACTGGAATGCCGATGTTTGAAACCGGCATATAGCGCGCCCAATCCCAACGCAAAAAACCAGACAAATGCCCACATCGGCATCGACAGACCGAGGAACTGCCAGTCGATGCTGCTGCAGTCACCGTTGGCAAGCAGTACCTTGCGCACCACACCCAGCCACGAATTCTGTTCGACCAGAAAGTTCCAGCCCGGCGTGCAAGTCGGCAGCTCCGGCGGATGCAGCTGCACCCATGAATGCCGGCCCGCCACGCCCATGCCGGCGGCGGCGGCGGCGAACGCCAGCACGCCCCACCATTTGCGCGCACCCGGCGCGCGCGGCGCATGCATGGCGCCCAGCAGGAACACGATGCCAAGCGCGGCAAAGCAGATGCGCTGGAAGATACAGAATGGGCAAGGTTCGATGCCGAGCTTGAACTGCACGAACAACGCATAGCCCAGCAATGCGGCGCAGCTGGCAAAGCCCAGCAGGAATTGCGCGCGAAACGACCAACGAAACGGATTCATGCCTGCGCCTTTGATCAATCTTCGCAATTATGATCCAGATTGCGCAAAAACGAAAAACCCCGGTTTCCCGGGATCTTTCAATACTCGCTGCACTGCTGGATTATTCAGCGGCTTGCGGGCGATCCACCAACTCGACATAGGCCATCGGCGCATTGTCACCGGCGCGGAAACCGCACTTAAGGATACGCAGGTAGCCACCCGGACGCTGCGCATAGCGCGGGCCGAGCACGGTGAACAACGTACCCACCGCTTCCTTGTCACGCAAACGCGCAAAGGCAAGGCGGCGATTGGCCACGCCGTCAACCTTGGCCAGGGTGATCAGCGGCTCGGCAACGCGGCGCAGTTCCTTGGCTTTCGGCAGGGTGGTGCGGATGAGTTCGTTCTTGATCAGCGAAGCCGCCATGTTCTGGAACATCGCGCCGCGATGGGCGCTGGTGCGGCTGAATTTACGACCGGATTTCTGGTGACGCATGGGAATGTTTCCTTATCGAAATGTATGGCTTTGGACATCGTTGTCGCCATCCCGGCGTTGCAATCATGGGCTGCGGTTGGCCCGAACCAGTCCATTCCATGGACTGGCAGACCGCGGGCTTGAGCCCGTCGGTGGTATTACAACCACTGCAAAAAAAGAGTCGGGCCCGCGGCTCACGCCGCGCATGCATCCCCGACCCTCGAACATGGCGCTCGGGCGTTCATCACCGCGCGAACTGCCATTAAGGCAGTTCGCATACGCGACAATTCACCCCAACATGCCGTGCGCTGCAGCACCGGCCGGCGGCCAGTTTTCCAGCTTCATGCCAAGTGACAGGCCACGCTGGGCCAGCACTTCCTTGATTTCGGTGAGCGACTTCTTGCCCAGATTCGGGGTCTTGAGCAGCTCCACTTCGGTCTTCTGGATCAGATCACCGATGTAGTAGATGCTCTCGGCCTTCA
>DAORUL010000103.1:0-5700 GCA_035433165.1 Thermomonas sp.
TACAACGGCGATACCGACTCCGGGCTGGCCGGGTAACGCCACACCCCATGCGCATCGGCAAATGCGCGCAGCGGGCTGCCGTCGCGCGCCACCACGACGGTTGCCGCATCGCGTGTTCTGGGCAGCGGCAATGGCAATGCGGCGTCCAGAATCAGCAACGCCAGCAACACGGCCACCGTGCCCCAGCGTAGCCAGGGCAACAGGTGGATGGCAGTGGTCTTGATCCTTCTTCCGAAACCGGAAGAAGGCCGCTGCATCACGGCTGCACCACCGTGATGCGGTCAGGCACGGCTTTGCCCACCCCGCGCAGCTCGGGCCGGTACATGTCTTCCACCAGTGACGGCGGGACGGTGTAACTGCCGGGGGTGACCGCGCGCACCAGATAGAACAGCCTGGCAGTGCTGCCAGCTTGCAACTTCAATGCCGCCACGTAACGATCATCGCGGAACTCCTCGTGATTCAGGCTGGCCTCGTTTGCGCGGTCGCTGATGTTGATGCCATCCACCACCACGTCGGCCCACTGCTTGGCATCGCCCAGATTGAAGTTTTCGATCTCAAGCCCGGCTGGCAACAAATCAGTCAGCAAGGCATCGGGCATGTTGCGGTCGGCGGTAATGGCCACTCGCACAATCAAGGCCTCGCCTTCCTTCAGCGCACGCGGCGTCCACGGCTTGCCATCGGTGCCAAAGAGATTGCGTTCGATCTTGATTTGCCGCGCATCGGCCGCCGGCGCTGTGCGCGGCACACCGGCCACATCCAGACTGGCGTAATACGGGCCTTCACCTTGCGGCAGGAAGCGCAGTCCCTTGGCCAGTGCGGCGTAGTCCAGTTCACGGCTGAAGCCCTTGCTGGCCGCGATGGCTTCGTTCACACCGGCGCTGGTCAATGTGCCAGACACCAACTTTGTTTGCGCAACCAACAGGGCTTTACCCAGGCGCGCCAAGGCGATTTGTTCTTGCGTACTCAGCCACAACCACGGCGAAGCCGCACGCCGTGCTTCCAACTCGCGGCCCAGTTCAATCACCTTGGCGTCATACGCAGGCTTGCCGTAGCCGCGTTCGTGGGTCAAGGCAATCATCAGTGCGGCGTCGCGCAGGGGGCTGCCGTAATCGCCCAGCCAGCCTTGGCGATCCCCCTTGAACGCAAACCCTTCGGCAATCGCTTTTTCGCCGCGCAGCTTGTCACCCTGCATCGCCAGTGCCAGCCCCAGCTGCACCAATGGCAGGCCTTTCAACGCATGTTTGCGGTCGTTGTCGTACAAGCTGCGCAAGGTACCCAATGGTGCGCGATTGACGCGTGCCAGCACATACCCGGCGTACGCCTTGTAAGCAAATTGCAGATACTCGCGATGATCGCGCCCGTAGAACCCGCTGCCGCCAGACAGCAAATCCTCATTGAGTCGTTGCAGGGCTTTTTGCAGCACGCCATCGGGCACAGCAAAGCCGGCTTGGCGCGCATCCAACAGGAAATCAACGATGTATGGCGTGAGCTGCGGGTCGGCGTTGTCGTCATTGCCCCACATCGAAAAATGTCCATTGCCCAACTGCATCGACGCCAATCGGCCAAACGCACCGTCCATGCGTGCACGGCGCTGATCCGCGGTCAACCCATGCACGCCGAAACGCTGCGCGGTCTCGGCATCCAGCTCCAATGCCGCATAGGCTTTGCTGGTGGTTTGCTCGGCGCAGCCATAGGGATAATCCAGTGCGCCTTTGAGCGCCGCCCCGAACGGAATCGGTGGCAGCGCACTGACCAACATGCGCGCGCGCACCGAGCCTGCCATCAAGCCATCCGCAAGGCTGGCATCCATGTTGGCGGCACTGCCGGTGGCAAGCACCTGCGTGCGTGAGCGCAACACTGATGGCCACGCCGGGCGCACTGGCAGATCATATTTGCGATCCACCTTGAAGCCGTTGCCTTCCACCCGCACCCGCACCTGCGCCACGCCATAGCCTTCTTGTGCGGACAACGGGAAACTCAGCGTCGATTTGGCCTCGCTGCCCAGCTTGAGGCTTCGGCTGCCCTCGGCAATTGCTGCCGGGCCGATACCATCCACCTGCAGTTTGAAGTCACCCGGTTTGCCGGTGTAGTTGCTGATATCCAGCGTCAGCATGCCGCGATCCCCCGGTGCCATCGCACGCGGCATGCTGGCCTCGGCCACGATCGGCGCGCGCACCACCACTTCGGCATCCTTGTTGCCGTACATGCTGTCGGCATAGACCACGGTGGAAACGCGCAAGGTGCCGTTGAAATCCGGCACATTCACCGCAACCCTGGCACTGCCCTTGGCATCCAATTGCACCGGGCCTGCGAACAGATCCACGGTCTGCACCCGCGCCGTCGGGCGACGTGCCTGCGGCAGTGCGGCCAAGGCCATGTCACCACCGAAGCGCATGCGTGCAGTGGCACCGTCGAAACTCTCGATCACGCGGGCATAGATGTCATAAGCATCCACCCCCAGCCGGCGCTGGGCAAAGAAGTGCGCATTGGCATCCGGCACCGGGAAGCGGGTGATGTTGAGGATGCCCACATCCACCGCCGAAACCGTCGCGAAGGCTTGCTTGCCCGCCAGCTGCGGTGCACTTACGGTCACCTGCAACGGTTGTTCAGGCCGCACTTGCGATGCCACCGTCAAACCCACGGCAACCCGGCGATTACTGCGATCCATCGGCACGAACACCTCGCCCACTGCACGCGCCGGGGTGATTTTGCTGGCGGCACTGCCACCGCGCAGTACCAAGGCGGTGATGTAGATATCGTGCCGCTCCCAGTCTTGGGTGACGGGAATTTCCACCACCGTGCCCGGCTTCACATCCAGCGATTGCACGAACAACATGCGATCGGATTCCACCATCACCAAGCCCTGGCCGGCATGCGGCGGGGTCAGCGTCACTTTCAACTTGTCACCAGCACGATAGGCTGGTTTGTCCAGCGCCAGCTTGACCTTGTCGGGGCGTGCATCCAGCCCTCGGTTTTCGTTGTCCCATCCCCAGCCGGCGTGGAACGGGTAGCGCATGGTCAATTGGGTGGCCGGATCGAACACGTCCAGCCGGTAATCGCCCCACTCCACCGGCATATCGAAGCGAAACGCGGTGCTGCCTGCATCGACATTGCGGGTTTCGATGGTTTTGTAGCGACGGGTGAAATCGTAATTCCAGCCGCTGTTGTCATCGTGGGTCCAGTGATAATCGCGCAGCTCGCGCACCAAACTCACCTTCAGGCCCTTGCCGGGTTGCGGTTTGCCGTCACGGCCATAGCGCATCAACTCAAAGCCGGCATTGGTATTGGGATTGGCACCCTCGGCATCGTCAAACAATGGCCGCACGCCCACCAGCACATCCGCCGGCCATAAGGTGCGGCTGACGCTGCGATTGACACTGCGGCCACCGGATTCAAACAGGCTGCCGGCCACAATGGCTTGCACCGGCGTGTTGTTTCTGACCTCCGCTGGCAGTGGCAACTCCTGCCGCAGTTCACCCTTGGCATCCAGCTGCGCATCCACCACATCCTTGGCGTCTTTCGGCAGCACCACCGTGGGATCACCGAAGAACCAGCCCTGCAATGCCTCCAGCGGATGCTGGTCGACGCGTACCGCCAGTTTGGCGGTGAAGCGGTTGCCGGCAGCCGGCGCACCGTACAAATACGCGCCCTTGGCGTGCAGCCGGAACGGCTGACCGGGCCGCAATACGGGCGCATCGCTATCCAGATCCAGCTTCATGCGCTCGGGCAGGAATTCCTCGATGCGCAGACTCATGCCCTGCACCGCGTCCTTGCTGGCAGGGTCGGTACGGAACTCCACTTGCCAACGGCCAGTGGGGGCTTCGGCGGGAATGATTTTTTCGAAACGGAAATAGCCTTGCGCACCCGGCTCGATCCGCGACTCAATGAAGGTCTTGCCGTCGGGCTGCTTCAATCGCACGAACAGCGACTGGGTTTTGCCATTCTTTGCCGGCACCGGCTTGCCATCGAAATCACGCAGCAGCGCCGACACGCGCACGGTCTCACCGGGGCGATACAAATCACGCCCGGACCACGCGAACACATCGAACCACGCCTGTTCGCGCCCGCCCACTGCAAATTCGGACAGATCCAGTGCCGGCTGGTTGAACGACAACATCGACATGTCCTTGCCGCGCAATGCGGTCAGTACATGCGCGGCATCCAGGCTGTAGTTCAGCAGTGCGTTGCCATTGCTGTCGGTGCTGGCCTTGAAAATGGCCTCGCCGCGTGCGTCCAGCACCTGCAAGTCCACCCCGCCCAAGCCGTCGCCGGTGGCAAGCGATGCGGTATGCACGAACACCTTGTCCTTGTAGGCGCGCACATGCAGGCCGATGTCGCTGACGCTGAAAAACGCAGTGTCAAATTCACCCTTGAACGAGCCGGTCTTTTTCATCACCGCGAAATACAGGCCGGGCTTTTGCAACTCGCCAATGCTCTGGATGGGCAGATAGGTCAGCACACGCTCGTTGCGTGCACCACCGAGTACAAAGCGATTCATGTACACCGGCTCGGCCAATTTGGAGATCGGCGAGCGGCTATCGGCATCGTCCGGGTCGTACCAGGACGGATCCAACTCCCAATTGCTGCGCTTGCCCGCACGCTGATATTCGGCAAAGAACTTCGGCAACGCAGCATCGCGCACGCGCAGAAACTCGACGTCCACCTCATCCACATTCACCGATACCACCGGCAAACCGCGTGATTCCTTGGCCGGAATCACACTGCCCTGCGATGCAAACCCCACCACCGGCTGCAACTCGCCGGTGTACACCTTCAGCTCAACATCCTTGCCCAAGGTCGTGCCATCGGCAGCGGTCAGCGTGCCGGACAATTTCAGGGTATAGGTTTTGTTGGTTTCGACATTGGGATAGCGCAGCGTTTTGCCGTCATCGCTCAGCGCCCACCCACTCTGGTCTTCGCCGCTGGCATCAATCAACACCAGCTTGTCGAACTCCTGCGTGCCCACCAACGGCCGCGAGAACTCCACCGCCACCGTCAGCGCATCCGAGCGCTGCTCCGGATACGCGCGCACCACCGCAAAGCCCTTGACAGTTTCGCGCTCCGCCTTGATCGCCTCGCCACTGACGGTGGGCAATTGCCCTTCCGTATTGCGCTTGCAGGCGGCCAGAGCGAACAGCAGGTTGGCCAGCAACACGGCCGTGAGCAGAGAACGCAGCAGCGGGATCCTTGAACGAGACATGGCGATTCCATCGCAGAGAACTGGGTTTGAGTATAGGACCGACGTCCCCCCACTTTCAGTAGCGGGGCGATTTAGAGTCCGGGGCCAAGCCGAACTTAGCGGGCACATGCGCCCGGGGACTACAGCGGATCATCCTCGCGCCCATCACTTGCGCAAACGCGGTTGCCGCCCAGTTCCTTCGCGCGGTACAGCGCCTGATCGACCCGCTGCAGCGCGGTGTCGAGGGTGTCGGCGGGATGCAACACGGCCGTGCCCAGTGAGGCCGTCACCTGCGCGACCGGCGCCACCGACACGGCCGTGATCGCCACGCGCAGGCGCTCGGCGATGCCGTGCAGGGCCGCCGCATTGACGTCCGGCAAGATCACCAGGAACTCCTCGCCGCCCCAGCGCGCGATGCATTCGCTGGGCCTCAGCAGACGCGCGCAGCTCGCGGCCACGGCCCGCAGCACGCCGTCGCCGGCCGGGTGGCCGTGGGTGTCGTTGATGGCCTTGAAGCGATC
>DAORUL010000104.1:0-1847 GCA_035433165.1 Thermomonas sp.
CTGCCCCATGATGGGGCTTAACTGAAGTGTCCGTGGTATCGGGGTAGAACCCACGACTCGTGGATCGCCATTCGGCTCAGGAGTGGAATGGCTGGCGCTGGAAGAACGATTCACGTTCTATGGCGGCGGGATCTCGTTCATCCCTTCGGCACCGTCTGCAGCGCCAGCAGTGGCCGATCCGGCCGCACCTGTGAACGGGCCATTCTCAGCGGACTTCAAGTGGGCGACGCTGCCGGACGTGCAGGCCACGCCGATCCGGTTCACCGATGGTCAGGCTAAGGTCTTCGAGTCGCTGTGGTCGTTCAAGGGAGTCGAGGTGGACGGAGAAAGGATCATGCAGCGCGCTGGCCAGAAGAGCGACAAGCCGATTGACCTGTTCAAGATCAAGTCGAAGGACAAGGGCAAGCCGGAGCACGAGGCTCGACTGGCGGCCTACGGAGCACTCGTCGTCACGCAGCAACGCGCAGGCTTGTATTCCATGCCTTGCGCGGCGGCAGTGTTGGCGTGACGGACTGCTGCTCCAAGCAAGCCCGACAACGAATGGCAATGGCACGCGCACAAATCATGGTCGCAAAAGGCCATGTGCGTGTGCCACGGCGAAGAAGTTAGCGCCGATTTCGAGAGAAGAGAGGGCGGAACGGAGGGCAACCGGGGATGTTCCTGCCAGACCACAGGACCCCGGTCGCACACGCAGAATGTGCGGGAACCCCGCGTGGCATGCGGGAAGCACAAATGAAAACGCCCAACTGAGAACAGTTGGGCGCTGAATTTTGGTGGCTCGGGACGGAATCGAACCGCCGACACGGGGATTTTCAATCCCCTGCTCTACCAACTGAGCTACCGAGCCATCGGTGTGAGCCGCGCATGATACGGGGTGAACGGGGTTTCGGCAAGCGGCCTGCGCAGTGAATTGCGCCGAACCTGGCCTGTTCGGCTAAGCCGGCGTTGGGCTTGGGTGGTGGATGATGTGGGCGTTGCCAAACAAGGGAGGTGCGCCATGAAATCGCTGATCGTCTCGGGTTTGGTTTCGGTCTTGGTTGTGTTGGGGCTGGCCGGTTGTGCCGGCAATCGTTTGAGTGATACTGATCGGCTGGCGCTGTATCAGGCGCATGCCGGTGCACCGGTGAAGCAGATCCGCTACATGGAGCCGATGGGTTGGGATCGCATCGACGATCAGCATCTGGTGTTGCAGATGCGCCCGCAGGAAAGTTGGTTGTTGCGGTTGATGGCGCCTTGCTTGAACACGGGAAGTGGATCGCCGTTTCTGGGCATATCGTCCTTCAACGGAATGACGCTGACCCGGTTCGACAAAGTCGTGGTGCCGGGTGGCCACATCAGCTGCATGATTGATGAAATCCGCCCGCTTGATGTGAAGGCGTTACGCGCAGCGGAAACCATGCTGCGTGAGCAGCCTCACGCTTCCGGCACATAACCCGGCGGTTTGTCGGCATCGCCTTCGAATAAGTATTTCACCATCTGCGCCTCAAGGAAGGCGCGGTGTTCGGGGTTCATCGGGGAGATGCGGTTTTCGTTGATCAGCATGGTCTGGTGCGCCAGCCAGCGTTGCCAAGCGGGTTTGCCCACCTGTTCGAACACGCGCTTGCCGGCCGCGCCTGGCCACGGCTGAAAGTCCAGGCCGTCGGTGTCGATGTTGTCCACCACGCAGTGCACTTTGCGGGTCATTGTGTTTGCTCCAGTAATTTGCGCACGGGGGCAGGCAGCCCCAGCGTGTGAAGGTCAGCGCGGTGGATCCAGCGCAGATCTGCATTATCGCCCACCGCGCAACGCAGGCCGTTGACGGTGATCAGCTGCGGTTGGATACGCAGGCGGTAGTGGGAAAATCCGTG
>DAORUL010000104.1:1947-5687 GCA_035433165.1 Thermomonas sp.
TTGCAGTGGGCACTGCGGGCAGGCGGGATTGTGGCGGGTGCACAAGGTGGCACCGAAATCCATTTGCGCTTGCGTCCAGTCGGCCTGTCGCGCATCCGGCAGCAGTGATTCGGCCAGCGCCCACAGCTGTTTTTCGATGGCCGGTGTGCCCGGCCAGCCTTCGATCCCGAACACCCGGCACAGCACGCGTTTGACGTTGCCATCCAGAATGGGTGCCGGCGCATTCCACGCCTGCGACAAGATCGCACCGGCGGTGCTGCGGCCAATGCCGGGTAGCGCGATGAGTGCGGCAAGCTCGCGCGGCAGATCGCCATTGTGCTGTTCCACACACAGTTTTGCCGCCGCGTGCAGGTTGCGCGCACGTGCGTAGTAGCCCAGCCCCGACCACAATGCCAACACCTGGTCTTGCGGAGCGTGGGCCAGCGCGGGCAGGTTGGGCAGGGCATTGACGAAACGCTGGAAATAATCGGCAACCACGCTCACCTGCGTTTGTTGCAGCATGATTTCGCTCAGCCAGACGCGGTAAGGCGTGCGTGGATGCTGCCACGGCAAATCATGGCGGCCGTACTGGTCAAACCATGCCAGCAGGCGTGTGGAAATGTCCTGGTTTGAAATCATGGGGAATGACGGATGTCCACTTCCACACCGTCCAGCACTGCGCCACCGATGTCGATGCGCGGGGTGCTGAGTGTGCCGGTCAGTGGCGGCAGCGGTGAGCCGGTGTTGCCGGCATTCACCCAAGTCACTACGGCGGGCAGACGCAGCTGCGCATCGAAGGTGGTGGCATCGCGACGTAGCGAAAGTGCAAGTGCGTCGGTCAATCCCGGCGCACCGCGATAATCCAGCACGAACGGCAAGGCCGAGTGCGATGCCGATAGCGGCGCGGGCAGGGCGGGCCACTGCTGCGGCCATTGCGCCAGTTGCCCTTGCAGATGCAGGCGCAGAGTTTGCCCCAAGGTAAGGCTGCCGCGTGCTTGCGTGTCGGGGATCGGGCCACCGCCGTGCAACACAAGTGTTGCCGGTACAAACCGCCAGCTGGCGCTATTGAAGGCCATTGGCCCGAACAGGCCGAGCCGGAACGGAAGCTGGGTGCTGCCATTTTCGTAGCGCCCGGTAAGCCCGAGTTTGGCCGGTTGCAGCAAGGCCGAGTCCTTGCCGATGCGCAGTGGCCCGGCGAGGAAAATCTGCATGGGCACGCGCCATTGCGCATCGGCCAGTGTCATGTGTCCGGCCCCGGCGATCCCGGCGCGCCGACCATCCAGCAGGCGCTGCGGGGTTTGCAGACTGATCGCCAAATCCACAGGCAGCTTTAATGATGCCGCGTGATAGCGGCCTTGCACACGCATGCGCAGCAGTTGCGTGGGGTGCAGGCTGGGGATGTGGATGGCGAGTTGGTCGATTTGCCAATCGTCGTTGACGATGCGGCCATCGCGCAGTTGCACGCCGTGGGTGATGACAGGAATGCGGGTTTTCGAGGGTGGCCGGGTAGCCAGCCAGCGTTGCAGTGCCGGCAGGTTCAGTTCGGGGGCATCCAGTGCGATGCGTTCGATGCGAAGATCATCGCCCATGCTGTGCAGCGTGCGCCACGGCAAAGCGATGAAGACACGTTTTGCGCGCAGCAGTGTGGCCGGATCACTTGAGCGCTGCGCTACGACATCGCGCAATTCCAAGCGCGGGATGCCGCGCACACTGTAGTCAATGGATTGCGCGCTGATCTGTAGATTCAACGCCTTGCCGGCCTGCCACAGCAGCAGCTGGCCTGCACGCTCGGGTTGCAGCAACCACAGTGCCAGCAAGCAGGCGATGGCCAGAAACAGCACCAGCCGTCGCAGCCGCCGCATGCGCGGAGGGGGTGCGACGGCCGGATTCATCCGCCGCCCAGTGCTTCGGGCAGCAGCGCATCCACGAAGGCTTCGGCATCAAATACGCGCAAGTCTTCCGGGCGCTCGCCAATGCCGGCGTAGCGAATGGGGATGCCGAATTCCCGCGCCAATGCGAACACCACGCCGCCCTTGGCGGTGCCGTCGAGTTTGGTGACCACAAGGCCGGTCACCGGAATTTTTTCGTTGAACTTGCGCACTTGGTTGAGTGCGTTCTGACCGGTGGTGCCGTCGATCACCATCAAGACTTCATGCGGCGCTTCGGCATCGAGTTTGCGCAGCACGCGCGCCACTTTGGCCAGCTCTTCCATCAGCCCGCCTTGGGTGTGCAGGCGGCCGGCGGTATCGGCAATCAAGACTTCGGTGCCCCGCGACCTGGCTGCTTGCAGCGCATCGAATGCCACCGATGCGGCATCGGCATTCTGGCCTTGCGCCACCACCGCCACGCCATTGCGTTCGCCCCAGGCTTGCAGTTGCGCAACGGCAGCTGCACGGAAGGTGTCGCCAGCGGCCAGCATCAGGCTGCGACCTTCATCCTTGTAGCGGCGCGCCAATTTGCCAATCGTGGTGGTCTTGCCAACCCCGTTGACGCCGATGGTGAGCAGGACGAAAGGTTTTTTCGATGCATCGATCTGCAAGGGAATGGCCACCGGCCGCAGCAGCGCAATCAAATCCGCGCGCAATGCGTGCAGGAGCGCATTGGCATCGGCAAATTCTCGCCCTTTCATGCGTTTGCGCAGGGATTCCACCAATTGCGTGCTGGCGGTCACGCCCACATCGGCGGTGAGCAGCGCGGTTTCGATTTCATCCAGCAGCTCGTCGTCCAGTTTCGGGTTGCGCGAAAACAGACCGCTGAAGCTGCGTGCAAAGGCGCTGCCGCGCAGGCGTTCGCGCCAGCCGGGCTTGCCTGCGGGTGCTGCGGGAGTGGCCTCGGGCACGTGCACGGGTGCAGGCTCGGGCGCGTGGTCAGGCAGCGCCGCTGGCACAGCGTCGAGTGGCGGGTCAAGGGCGACCACGGCAGCGGGGGGCTGGGCCGCGTCCGGCGTGGGCGTTTGCGCGTCGGGTTGCTTGCGGCGGAACCAGCTGACCATGAAGCCGTCGGAATATCGGAAAATGGCGGCCATGGTAGCACCGAGCCCCCCGAGTCCTTGATGAACAAGCGTAGTGACGACCCCGCAGCAGCCCGGCCCGGCACGGTGCGGATTATCGGTGGGCAATGGCGCGGAACGCGCCTGTTGGTGCCCGATCGTCCGGGCCTGCGGCCCACGTCTGACCGCGTGCGTGAGACTCTGTTCAATTGGCTGATGCCGGCACTGCCGGGCGCGCGGGTGCTGGACTTGTTTGCCGGCAGCGGCGCACTGGGGCTGGAAGCGGCGTCACGCGGGGCGGCAGCGGTGCAATTGGTGGAATCCGACCCGCCGTTGGCCAGCGCGCTCAGCGCCGCCGTGCAGCGCTTGCAGGCGGGTGATCGGGTAGCGGTGCAGCGCGCGGATGCGCTGGCGTTTTTGCGTAGCCACAGGGAAGCGCGCTTTGATATCGCTTTCGTCGATCCGCCGTTCGCGGCGGGCTTGTGGCCGGCCGTACTGGAGCTGTTGCCGGCGTGCATGGCAGCCGGGGCGTGGTTGTATCTGGAATCGCCAACAGACATCGCCCCGCATTTGCCGCCGGAATGGGCATTGCATCGCGAAAACCATACCCGCGACGTGCGCTATGCCCTGTATCGTCGCGCTACAATCGAACAATCACTGGATCGCGGAAACGCATCAACGACATGAGCGTGGCAACGCGCATTGCGGTTTATCCGGGCACCTTCGATCCGATCACCAATGGTCATCTGGATCTGGTGAACCGTGCCGCCCC
>DAORUL010000105.1:0-2445 GCA_035433165.1 Thermomonas sp.
GATCACGATGCGCTGACCGCCACCGGTTACAACCTGGTGCGGGTGGGCGAGCGCTCCGGCAAATTGGCATCCATGCTGGATTCATTGGCCAAGCTGTATGAAGAGGCCGGGCGCAACCGCATGAAACGGGTGCTGATCTTGCTGGAGCCGATTGCCATTTTGGTGATTGGCAGTGTGATTGGCACGATTATTCTGGGCGTGATTCTGGCCATTACCAGCGCCAATGACCTCGCGGTCTAGCGGCATCTGCAGCAACACATCCAGCGGCAACTTGAATCAACAGGACTCCTCGATGCGACATCGCAATATGCAATCCCTTCCGCGCCAGGCAGGTTTCACCCTGCTGGAAATGATCGTGGTGTTGGTCATCATCGGCCTGATCATGGGCTTGGTCGGGCCGCGGCTGTTCGGGCAGGCCGACAAGGCCAAGGTGCAGACGGCACAAACGCAGGTGAAGATGCTGCGCGGTGCGTTGCAGACGATGCGTCTGGATATCAGCCGCTGGCCGACCGAACAGGAAGGCTTGCTGCTGCTGACCAATAAACCGGCCAATGCCGATGCCGCACGTGGCTGGGCCGGGCCGTATCTGGACGAAGCGGTGCCAAGCGACCCGTGGGGCCAGCCTTATCAATATTCGCCGCAGCCCAGCGGCAACAATCCATTCACCCTGTACTCGTTCGGAGCCGACGGCAAACCCGGTGGTCAAGGGCAAGATGCGGATGTGGGCTACTTGCCGGGCCAAACAACCACCAACCCGCAGTAACCGGCAACCATGCGTCACGCCGGTTTTACCTTGCTGGAAATGATCGTGGTGCTGGCGCTGTTGGGCTTGGTCACGGCGATGGTGGTGCCATCGATGCTGCATGGCATCGACAGTTGGCGCCGCCAGGCGGCGATGGATGCAGTGCTCGACCAGATTCGCGCACTGCCCGGCGTGGCGCGGGCCAGTGGCAAAACGATTGTGATCGACGATAAAACACTGGCATCAAAAACCCCGCCATTGACCATCGAAGACGGCTGGACGCTGACCGCATCCACCGCGGTGACGGTGGCGGGCAGTGGCGTGTGCAGCGGTGGCGAGCTGGCCGTGGGCAATACTTATGGCGTGCGCAACATCAAGGTCACCGCACCGTTCTGTGACCCGGTGATTACGCCGTGATGCGGCGCGCACAAACCGGCTTTACCTTGCTGGAAGCGATCGTGGCACTGGTGGTGTTCACCATGGGTGCACTGGCGCTGTATGGCTGGTTGTCCACCAATATCATCACCCTCGACCGGATCCGTGCGCGGCAGCAGATGGAGTTGACCATGCACTCGGCGCTGGATTTGATTCGGCGCACCAACCCGATGGATACCCCGGTTGGAGAGCGTCAGGTGGGGAATTTGAAGGTGAGTTGGGTCAGCGCACTGCTGGAGCCGGCCAAGCCGAACGTGGTGCAGTCGGGGCGGCCGGGAATTTTCGTGGTGGGCCTGTACGAGGTCAGCGTGCGGGTGTCGCGCAATGGCCAGTTGCTGCAAACTTTCCAGGTGCGGCAAGTGGGTTGGAAGCAGGTGATGGCCACGCCGGTGGACATGTGATCAGGCGCATCGTGCAACGACGCAATGCCGTGGCTGGCTTCACCTTGATGGAGATGCTGGTGACCCTGGTGTTGATTTCGTTCGCCACCATGCTGATGTTCCAGATGCTGGGCAGCTATCGGGTGGCGCGCGAACGGGTACAAGCGCAGGCCGGGCTGATCGACCGCCAAGCCTTGTTCCAATCGTGGTTCCGCGACAGCGTGCATGGCCTGTATGCCGCACCGAAATTGCATTTGAATGGCAGCGCCGAGCAGTTTTCCGGCACCACGCTGAACCCGTTGTATGCGTTGGAAGGCACGCCGACACACATCGCGTGGAGCCTGCGCAAAACCAGCGATGGCGGCACCGAAGTGGTGTACGCGGAGGCCGGCAAGGAGCGCTGGAGCCTGCCTTTGCAGGGTGCTGGCGGGGCGCATTTCATTTACGTGGATGCGACATCGAAGCAGACCGACCGCTGGCCGCCGCAGCTGGGCTTGATTGACCCCGAAGGCCTGCCGGCGCTGATCGGGCTGGTGCGTGAGGGGAGCGGAGATGGGGTGTCGCAACTGGCAGCGGTGTTGGGCCCGTTGCTGCCACCCAAGCGCCTGTATGGCGATGAGCAGACCATGGAATGAAGGGGCATCGTCACCAATCCGGGTTCGTGCTGGTGCTGGTGCTGGCCATGCTGGTGGTACTGGGCCTGCTGGCCGGCTCCATCGCGGCAGTCACTTCGCGCTTGCTGGAACAGTCGCAGCAGCGGGCACAGGCGATGCAGGACGCGTTGGACATGGACAGCACCCGTGCAACCGCGCTGTATCTGCTCAGCACCCAACGCATGACCTTGGGCGGGCTGACCGTGGATAACATGGTTTCCGGCGGTGAGGATGG
>DAORUL010000105.1:2545-5670 GCA_035433165.1 Thermomonas sp.
AGCAGGCCTTGTCGTTCTTGAGCCCGGCCGAAATCACCTCGACACTGACGGTGGAGCCGGCCTCCATCATCAATGTAAATACGGCCCCGGCGCGGGTATTGCTGACGATTGACGGCATGGATGCGGAGAAAGCGGCGCGCGCCATTGCGTTCCGCAAAGTTCAACCGTTCCTGAGCGCGGTGGCGTTTTCTGAGTTCATCGGGCTGGAAAAGTCGATGGAGGCCCCGGTGGCCGTGTATCCTGCCGCGTCTGGCACTTTGAAGCTGTGGCCTTCGCATGGGGGACAGGTGACATTGATGCATTGGTCGATGACCCCGATCGAGGACAAGGGTCACCCCTGGCGTGAGGACTATGAGCTTATCCAATCCCAAGCCCCGGCAACGGATGCCGTTGCTGAACCGGTTCGTTCGCGGCTTTTCCGCAAGCCGGTGGCTGCGCGGCAGTAATGGCCTGCGTCAGCTGAGCGAAGGCGGCAATGGCCAGGAATGGCTGTTGGCGCGGCATCTGTGTGCCTACACGGTACTGGATGGCGCTGCCGTACCTGCCCGCAAACGCAAAGGCTTCGTGGAGATGGCACTGGCGCGCTGGTCGCCGTTTGCCGACACCCAGTCGCATGTGGAGTGGGTGGGTGACCGGGCGATGGCGTGGGCCTGGTCGCGTGGGCGGATGCTGGCTGGGCCCGACGGCATCGAGTTGCCGCAACCCCGCCGGGTGTTACCCGAATCGATGTTCCGTGGCGCACCGCAAGTCAGCGGTGAACAGTTGGTGCAGCTGGATGAAGGGCTGGAAGGCCGGGTCTGGCGCGACAACGTGATGGTGGCGTCGCGCTGGTGGAGCGAACCGCCGGAATTGGCCGAGTGGAACGAATTTCGGCGTGGCGCCGGGTTGTCGCCGGCCGCCGCCGCCCCGGACATCCTGGTGTCGGAATTGCAGACGCAGCCGTGGGCGGCGTCGGGCAGCCCGGATATTCGCGAAGCCTTTGGCCACTATCGCGGCTATTTGGCATTGGCGGCAGCCGGCATTGCCACGGTGGTATTGGTGGCCCTGCTGGTGGGGGTAGTGGCGCTGAAAATCTCGATTTGGCAGGTTGACAAGCAAATCGCCCAGCAGGAACAGGCGCTGGATAAAATCATCACCGCCCGCGATGAGGCCTTGCAAGCGCGTGCCGCCATTGATGCGCGGTTGGCGCTGCGTCCGCCGGCCGGGCAGATCGAATTGATGGGGCTGGTTTCTGGCTTGATGCGCGGGCAGTGGCAATTGCTGGAATGGAAGGTGCCCGATGCGCGCACGCTGGAAGTCACGGCACGCATGGTCAACCCCGATCCGCGCGCGATAGTGACGGCCTGGGAGGCCTCGAAACGGTTTACTGATGTCACTGCGGAATTGGGCAAACAGCCCAATAGCGTGATCGTCAAGGCGCATGTGGTGCGCGCATCCGGCAAGGGGTCTGGCAAATGAGTGCGGGCATGGCGAGTGTGCGTTTGCGCGGGATGCGCGAAGAATGGCGCAGCAATCCGCGGCTGCGCATCGGTGTGATGGCCGCCGTTGCAGTGGGGTTTCTCTATCTGTGTCTGGTGCTGATGGATTGGCGCAGCGATCTGCATGCGCAATACCAGCAGCGCACCTTGCAGCTCTACAAGATGAGTGCATTGGCCGGACAGGAACACTGGCTGGGGCGTGCGCAAAATGCCAAGGCAGCGGAAAAAGCGTTGCAGGCGGAAATTCCGAATGCAGCCACCATCGGCCTTGCGCAAGCAGAAGCGCAGACGATGGTGCGGCAGCTGATGACCGCGTTTGGCAACAAGCTGACCAGTGAGGCGCGACCGCCGGCAGAAGTCACTGGCCAGCCGGGCGTCTGGAAAATTCCGGTGACCTTGCGCGGCGTCCTCAGTCAGCCGCAGATGCTGGAAATTTTGCGCCGTCTGGAAGATTCAGACCGTCTGGTCACGGTGGAAGAGTTGTCCTTCACTTTCGTGCAAGGGCTGCCCAATATGTCGCTGACGCTGGCGGCGTATTACCGCGTGGGCACAGCCAAGCCGCAGGGGACAAGCTAATGGCGCTGGTTGATCTGTTGCAGCGCAAACCCATGCCGGCTGCGGTGATGGCGGGTGCGATCATGGGTGCCGTGGTGGGCTTGTTCCTGCCGATCCGTGCCGCCGACCCGCCCAAGGCGGAAGAAGCCACATGGTCGCTGCCCAATGCGCAGGCGCTCAAGCGGTTCAGTGACAACACATATCAATCCGTGCGGAGCGCCAAGTTCTGGGGCGATTTGCTGATGCCGGGGCAGCGTGGCGCCGAGAAAAAACAGGCGACGTGGACGCTGACCGGAATCGTTACCAGCCCGGCGGTGCAGGTGTCGGTGAGCGAAGCCGGCAAGCAAGGTCAGCCCGTGCAAACCTGGGTGAGGGTTGGCGAAAAACTACCCGATGGTGCCGTGCTTGACGCAGTCACTCGTGACCGCATCTGGGTCACCAAGGATGACTGCAAGCGGGTGAAGTCGTTGTATCAAAACAGCGTGCACCCCGACCCGGAAGGGTGCATTGGCCCGGATGGCAAACCTGTTGCACCACCTGCGGGTACCGACAAGCCGACTGTGGTCACGCCAACTGCACCCGTGCCACCGGCGGGACCACCCGGTAAGCCGCCCGACGGCACCCCAGTACCGCGTGGCGGTGCCCGATCGTCATCCTCATATCGTCAAATTTCAGGCAAGTCTCCGGCATGAACAATCTCCGTCCCCTCCTTGCTGCCACCGGTATCGCGCTATTGACCGGTGCCTGCACGACACCACGCCTGGTGTTGCCTGAGCCGTTGCCGACCGCGACCCGCACGCAGCAGGAGGCCGCTGCATTGCTCGGGCAAAATGTTGCGCCACCGCCACGCCAGGCATTGTCGGTCGGCGAAACCCCCGCCATTCCAGAGAGTGGCGCGGCCAGTGTGTCCGGTGTTCAAGGCGAACCGATGCCGCCGCTGAAAGGTGGCGCGGTGAATGTGAATATCGAAGGCATGCCGGTTCCGGCCTTCATCAATGAATTCTTCGGACAGATTCTGGGTGCGGGTTTCCAGATGGATGTGCAAGTCTCGAAGATGAATGATCTGGTTACATTGCGCACTGCAGGCCCGCA
>DAORUL010000106.1:0-5651 GCA_035433165.1 Thermomonas sp.
CGGCCTCGGTGGGGAATGGGCCGATACCCAGCAAGCCATTTTCACTTTGCAGCCAGACATCCATGCCCTCTGGAATGTAATTGGCCACCAGTGTAGGCAGGCCGATGCCAAGGTTGACGTAGGCACCGTCAGTGAGTTCGCGGGCGGCGCGCTGCGCCATTTGTTCACGGGTCCAGGCCATCTCAGTTGTTCTCCGTGCGAATGGTCCGTTGTTCGATGCGCTTTTCCGGGGTGGCATTGACCACGATGCGCTGCACGTAGATACCGGGCAGATGCACGTGGTCGGGCTCGATCGCGCCGATCTCCACCAGCTCCTCCACCTCCACCACGCACACCCTGCCCGCCATCGCGGCGGCCGGGTTGAAGTTGCGCGCAGTCTTGCGGAACACCAGATTGCCGGCGGTGTCGGCCTTCCATGCCTTGACCAGCGACACATCGGCCTTCAGCGCGGTTTCCAGCACATACATGCGGCCATCGAACTCGCGGGTTTCCTTGCCGTCGGCCACGATGGTGCCGTAGCCGGTGGCGGTGAAGAACGCCGGTATCCCCGCACCGCCGGCACGCAGACGCTCGGCCAGCGTGCCTTGCGGGTTGAACTCCAATTCCAGCTCGCCACCCAAAAACTGGCGCTCAAATTCTTTGTTTTCGCCCACATACGACGAAATCATTTTCTTGATCTGGCGTGTGGTCAGCAATTGGCCCAAGCCAAAACCGTCCACGCCCGCGTTATTGGAAATCACGGTCAGGCCGGTCACCCCCGAATCACGCAGCGCCGCAATCAGCGCCTCGGGGATGCCGCACAGGCCGAAGCCGCCCACGGCAAGGGTTTGACCATCCGCCACCAGCCCTTCAAGGGCGGCGGCGGCACTGGGGTACTGTTTGCTCTTGGCAGTTGCCACGGGCGCTGCTCCAACGCGGGGTAGAGCAGCCATTCTAGCGATTCGTGCGAAAACACCCAGCGTACCTTCGGGCAATTCCCCGATTTTCTGCGGCCGCCGCCGGTGTCCGCTAAAATGGGGGGCTAGGCCCGAAGGCCCCGTTTTCCGCATCTGCAAGGACTGTGCACGGTGAAAATTCTCGTCGGTTACAAGCGCGTGGTGGACTACAACGTCCGCATCCAGGTCAAGCCGGACGGTTCCGGCGTGGTCACCGACGGCGTCAAGCTGTCGCCCAATCCGTTTGACGACATCGCGCTGGAAGAAGCGCTGCGTCTGCGCGATGCCGGCATCGCCACCGAAGTGGTGGTGGCCACCATTGCCCCGGCCGATGCGCAGCCGCATCTGCGCAATGGGCTGGCGATGGGCGCCAACCGCGCCATCCACGTGGTGGCCGATGCCGCCATCCAGCCACTCACGGCGGCGCGTGCGCTGCTGAAGCTGATCGAAAAAGAACAGCCCGACCTGGTGCTGCTGGGCAAGCAGGCCATCGACGATGACGCCAACCAGACCGGGCAGATGCTGGCCACCTTGTGGGGCCGCCCGCAGGCCGCCTTCGCCAGCAAGCTGACGATTGCCGATGGCAAAGCCACCGTGGTGCGCGAAGTCGATGCCGGACTGGAAACGCTGGAAGTGGACTTGCCGGCGGTGGTCACCGCCGACCTGCGCTTGAACGAACCGCGCTTCATCAAGTTGCCGGACATCATGAAGGCCAAGAGCAAGCCGCTGGAAACCATTGCGCTTGCCGATCTGGGCGCGACCGCGCATGACTCGCTGACCACCACCGCGTATGCCGCGCCGGCCAAGCGCAGCCGTGGCGTGATGGTCAAGGATGCGGCCGAATTGGTAGCCGTGCTCAAGCAAAAGGGGTTGCTGTAATGTCCAAAGTCCTCATCGTCGCCGAACATTTGAACGGCAAACTCAACGCCGCCACCGCCAAATGCGTGTCTGCTGCGCAGGCACTGGCACCGGCCGCCATCGACATCGTGGTGCTGGCCGCAGACCCCGCCGCCGTGGCCGCACAAGCCGCGCAGATTGCCGGGGTGAACAAGGTGCTGAGCGTGGCCAATGCCGCCAACGCGCACGCCATCGCGCAAGTACAGGCCCCGCAGATTGCCGCACTGGCCGCAGGCTACAGCCATGTGTTTGGCGCCTCCACCACCTTCGGCAAGGACCTGATGCCGTGCGTGGCCGCGCTGCTGGGCGTCAACCAGATCTCCGACCTGATGGCGGTGGACGGCGCACATGCCTTCAAACGCCCGATCTACGCCGGCAACGCGATCATCAGCGTGCAGGCTCCGGCGGATCAAACCGTGGTGGCCACTGTGCGCACCGCATCATGGCCGGAAGCGGCGCAAGGTGGCAGCGCCACCGTTGACGCGGTGAGCGTCGATGCCGCATTGCCCAGCCACACCCGCTTTGTGGGCCTGGCCGCAGGCAGCACCGACCGCCCCGACCTGCAAAGCGCCAAGCGGGTGGTCTCCGGTGGCCGCGGCGTGGGCTCGGAAGCAAACTTCAAAATCATCTACGCACTGGCCGACAAACTCGGTGCCGGCGTGGGCGCATCGCGCGCGGCGGTGGATGCCGGCTACGTGCCCAGCGACCTGCAAGTGGGGCAAACCGGCAAAATCATTTCGCCCGAACTCTATGTGGCGGTGGGCATCTCCGGCGCCATCCAGCACCTGACCGGCATCAAGGATGCCGGCACCATCGTGGCCATCAACAAAGACGGCGACGCGCCGATCTTCGAGATCGCCGACATTGGTCTGGTGGGCGATCTGTTCCAGCTGCTGCCGGAGCTGGAAGCGGCGCTGGGCTAAGCGGCACCGGGCAAGCGTCAGTTGCGCCGCCTGTCAGCGCGGGCGGCGCAAGCACCACACCTCGATATCGGCTGGCAACACCGTGAGCAACGGTGCCAGCAACGAGATCGCTACGACCAACGCCATTGCTTTGATGGCGGGGACATCGCGTGCGTAGCGAATCCGCGCATACAGTCCGCGCACGCTCACCGCTGGCAGGCGACTGCGTGCTTCCAACTCGAAGCCCGCCTTGTGCGCCAGCAGGGTCAGATTGGCGGTCGCAAAATAGTGCACATGCGGCGATGGAAAGCCTCGCTGCCACATGCGGTCAAATGCACCACTCAACCCAACGCGTGCCAATAGCACCGACAAGCGATACAAAAACCCACGGCTCGATGGTGCGTTGACGATCACACAGCCACCCGGCGCAAGATGTTGCCAACAAGCCACAAGCGCGGCATTGATGTTGGGAATGTGCTCCAACACATCGTTGAACACGATGACATCGAAGCACTCGCTCGGCGCCAACGCATCCGGGAAAAATCCACTGCGCACCGTCAATCCACGGGCGCGCGCGGCTGCAGCCACGTCAGCGTCCGGCTCGATGCCAACGACATCAAATCGCGACGCCGCGCGTTCGCTGAACCAGCCATGCGCACATCCCACGTCCAACAGCCGCGGAGTGGATTCGGTTGCCGGCATCCGCAGCGATAGCCACGCCAGCAGGCGTTCGAAGTTGGCCTGCCGCAAATGGGAGAGTCCCTGCTCACGCGCAGCTTCGTCCAGATCGCCACCCGCAACTTGCTCAAGGATGTGAGGCGTCAGCGTACTGCCTTCGTAATGGCAAGACGCACAACGCAGATGCCAATGGCTTGACCCAACTGCCAGCGCGCTGCCGCAAGCAGGGCACACCGTCATGTACGGGCGCCCCAAGCGGTGATCGCGATCCCGCACAAGATGACCGCCCCCCCCACCAGCACCTGCCAACGCAAGGCTTCACCCAGCACCAGCGCCGCCAGTACAGGCACCAATAGAAATGCCAACCCGTAAAACGGAAACGCGAACGACAGTGGAACCCTCGACAACACCAGCAGCCACAGCAACGTCGCGATGGCATAGATCACCAGCGCACCCAGCAACGGCAACGACAACCAACTCATCGGCTGTTGCACCACCAGTTGCGACGATGCGCTCTTGAACAACACCTGCCCCAGTGACAGCAGCACGATCGTGCCGAGAATCAGCAGCAGATTGATTGGGGTAAGAAGCTCGGACTTAAGCATGACCATGCTCCCTCAATGAAACGAGTGCCACTTGCTGACAGGCGTGGCAACCACATTGCGCACGCCAATCATTTGTAGATCCAGTGGCGATACGCAAGAAAGCTGATTCCCGCGAGTGCCACTTCAACGACAGGCTTTGCTAGCCACGCCCATTGCATCCCCGCCCTGGCCTCAATGACCTGCATCGCCAAGGTACTAATGGCGGTCACCACGATCCACGACGACGCGAATTTTGCAAAACGGCGCCATCCCAGGCGGCTGCCTTGATGGTCACGAAAGGTGAACATCCCGTTGAGCATGTACGCGATGCCAGCGCCGCTCACGCGCGCCAACAAGTTGGCCAGCACGGTGGCGATCCCGCACCACGTCAGGGCCACGAAAAAACTCCAGTCCACCAGCAATGCGAGCACGCCAACAATGCCATAGCTCACACCCTGCTTGGCCAGTGCACGCAGACTCATCGCTGGCGTACCAGATGGCCCTGCTGTTCGACAAAGCAGGAACCTTTCGCCGCCGCACACGGATCTATCCCTTGCTGCAACGCCGCCACTTGTACTTTGATCGTGTTGTCGGCATGAAGGATGCGCAATGCATCCCCAGAACCCCACGAGAACGGATCGAAATACACTTCGGAGACTGCAACCGTCACCGGAGATGCCGGCGTGTCGTGCTGCATCAAACGCGCATAGTCGTAATACAGGGTCTTGCTGTAGCTGCCCTTGATCAGTACGAAGTTGCGTGCATCGCGCAGGAAACCGGTATGCGCCGGCCAGTACAGCAACAACGCCACCGCAAGCGTCAGCGCCATGCCCACGATTCGGCGTCGCGGGAAGAGCGCGCACAGCGCGATTGCAATGAAGAAATGCGGCACGTACAGATACAGGGGATGCCGCTGCTTGCCCAGTAGCAGCACCGCTGCCATCAAGATTGCAGCGGATGCCAAGGCAGCCATCCCGACCCGGCTGCACAATGCAATCATCAATACTGCCGCCGCAAACACCAACCCGATGCCCACATGGGTTTCGTTGCTGCCGGGTGTAAACGCATAGAACGCTTGTGCGAAATACCAGCCAATACCCTCCAGAACGCCTTGCGCAGACAACGACAGGCCATAGCTGCTGCCCTCCAGTTTGCCTGCCTGCTGGCGGTACAGCTGCGCATAGCAAACCAGCAACACCAGTGCCAACAATGCGTGCGGTGCCAACCGCAGGCAGCGTTTGCGCCAGTCGTCGCGCCGCAGCAAGAGCACATCCCACAGCGCCAGCACCGCCACCATGCCCAACGCGAACTCCTTGGTCCGGATCGCGGCCAGATGCAGCACCACCGATAAGCCCAACCACCACCATTTGCGCGTGCTGCCCAATACCGCCTGCTGGTAACTCAGCAACGTGCCCAATACCAAGGTTGCCCCCAGCAAATCGAACACTGCGCCTACCCAATGCACAGCGGTCAATGTCGAAAACCAGCATGCCGACAACACGGCGGCGAGCGTCAGCCGGTACGGTTCCAGCCAGGGTCGAGCAAGCGTGACCAGCAGCGCCACGTTGATGGCATGCAGGCACCACCAAACCTGGTTCCATGCACCATGCCGGAGCCAGAACACCTCGTACAAGCCCCGAATCAGCAGCTCGCCT
>DAORUL010000107.1:0-5556 GCA_035433165.1 Thermomonas sp.
CGGGCGGCCTTCTGCTCGAACACGGCCACGCGCTTGCGCTTGACCCCGAACACCTCGAAGAAGTCGTTCCAGAAGCTCTGCGCCTCGGCGCGCTCGCTGGATTCCCCGGCCCATTCCTTGGAAAACGCGCGGGCGCGTTCGCGGATTTCGTTGAGGCTAAGTGGCATCGGTTCCCTCCGCCACGCAGCATAAGCGATGGCGGCGCATTGCCACAGGCTTCCGTTATCCTCCACGCTTCCACGCACGGGGATGCGCATGTCCGGTCATAGCCAATTCAATCTGCTCACGCAGCGCCGCTTCTTGCCGTATTTCAGCGTGCAGGCGTTGGGGGCGTTCAACGACAACGTGTACCGGCAGGCCATCATCGGGCTGCTGGCGTACATGGCGGTGGGCAGCAGCGAGATGGGGCTGTATGCGAATTTGGCACCGGCGATTTTCATCCTGCCGTTCTTCCTGTTTTCCGCCACGGCGGGGCAAATTGCGGCGCGGGTGGAGAAGCAGAAACTCATCATCCTCACCACCTCGATGGAAATCGCCATCATGTCGTTGGCGGCGGTGGGTTTTCTGCTGCAAAACATGGTGGTGTTGCTGATTGCGCTGTTTTGCACGGGCATGCAATCCACGTTGTTCGGGCCAGTGAAATATTCAATCCTGCCGTCGGTACTCAAGCCGGAGGAATTGACCGGCGGCAATGGCTTGGTGGAGATGGGCACCTCGCTGGCGATCCTGCTTGGCATGATCTGCGGCGGGTTGATGTTCCAGCTGGCCGGCAGCCACGGCCCGCAGGTGGCCGCGGTGTGCGTGATTGCGATGGCGGTGGCCGGCAACACGGTGGCGCGGCGCATTCCCAAGGTGGATGCCGGTGATCCCACGCTGAAAGTGGACTGGCACATCCTGCGCGCTTCGCAACAGATCTGGGCGCTGACCCGGCAGCGGTTGGCGGTGCGCAATGCGGTGCTGGGGGTCAGTTGGTTCTGGTTCGTGGGCACGGTGCTGACCGCGCAATTGCCGGTGTATGCGCAGGCCAACCTGGGCGGCACGCAGAACCTCTACATCTTCGCGCTGGCGCTGTTTTCGGTGGGCGCCGGCGTGGGTTCGATGTCGTGCGAAAAGCTGTCCGGGCGCACGGTGGAAATTGGTTTGGTGCCGCTGGGCGCCTTCGGCATCAGCGCATTTTTGCTGGATCTGTATTTCGCGCGGCCAGGGCAGGCGTTGGCCGCAGGGCTAACCGTGCTGCAATTCGTGGAGGCGCCGGGTAGCTGGCGCATCATGTTCGACTTGGTGGGCGTGGGCCTGTTCACCGGCTTTTTTGTGGTGCCGTTGTTTGCGCTGATCCAAAGCCGCACACCGAAGGCGGAGCTGGCGCAGGTGATTGCCGGGATGAACATCCAGAACGCGATGTTCATCGTGCTGGCTGCGCTGATTGGGATTGCCGTGCAACGCTATCTGGGCTGGAGCATTCCGCAGTTGTTCTTGGCTCTGGCGATTGCCAACACGCTGGTGGCGCTGTGGATTTTCAGCATCGTACCCGAGTTCTTCATGCGCTTCATGAGCTGGGTGATGGTGCGCACGCTGTACCGGCTGAAACTGCATGGCATCGAAAAAAACATCCCCGATGACGGCGCGGCACTGCTGGTGTGCAATCACGTCAGTTACATGGATGCGCTGATTCTGTCGGCCTGCGTGCCGCGCCCGGCGCGCTTCGTGATGTATTACAAGATTTTCAACGTGCCGGTGATGCGTTGGATCTTCAAGACCGCCAAAGCCATCCCGATTGCCGGTGCGCGCGAAGACCCGCACGTGATGCAGCGCGCGTTTGACGCGGTAGATGCCGCATTGGCCGAAGGCGAGCTGGTGTGCATTTTTCCGGAGGGCGCACTCACCAAAGATGGCCAGATTGCACCCTTCAAATCCGGCGTCGAAAAAATCCTGGCGCGCGCAGCCGTGCGAGGGCAGGACGTGCCCGTGGTGCCGATGGCGCTGAAAAACATGTGGGGCAGCATGTGGAGCAAACAGGATTCGCGCCTGCGCCGCGCCCGCCTGCCGCGCCGCTTGCGCGCACCCATCGACGTCCTGGCAGGTGAGCCGGTGGCAGGCAGTGCGGCCAGCGCGGAACTGCTGGAAGCGAAGGTGCGTGCGCTGCGCGGGGATAGCGCGTAAGTGCGATGACAATGATATTTCGCAACAATCCTGCGCAATACCTCACAAGGACAGCCGCAAGCACCCCTTTGCCATCCGGCACGGCATTGATTACGCTTGCCGCAGACAGATGATGCTTGCGCACAGCAGACGCATCATTCTTTTTCAGGGGATCACATGAACACCACTCCGCCACCTGTGCAGCAGGTGCATCACTACTACTACCCGCAAAAATCGGGTGGTACGGCGGCCTTGTTGGAAGTCCTTCCCGGCTTGTTCCAGATTTTTGGCATTGGCCATCTGTATGCCGGCAATGTCGTGACCGGCTTGCTGATCATGTTCGGGTATTGGTTTGTGCTGTTTATCAATATCCTGCTCAGCTTTGTCTTCATTGGCCTGTTCACCGGGCCACTGTGCTGGCTGATTGCCATGATCGCTTCACCGCTGATTGCAGCCAACAGCTGCAATGCGCGCTTTCCCGCAGCTTCCGCCACCACAAGGACTTTTGAGTGAATACCAACGGCCCCGTTGTACCCAACAATCTGGTTTGGGCTATTTTGACCACGCTTTTTTGCTGCTTGCCGCTTGGCATTGTGTCGATCGTGTTCGCTTCGAAGGTTGATGGTCTGCGTGCCGCCGGCGATATCGCCGGTGCGTGGGAGGCCTCACGCAAAGCCAAGACCTGGGCCATCTGGTCGGCCTTGAGCGGGCCCGTGCTGATTTTGATCTGGATCATGTTCTTCGGTGGCCTGGCCATGCTTGGCGCAATTAGCGGCGCACACTGATCCATGCAAATCACCAGTGCAGTTGATACGCGGCACAAATGGCTGCGCATGATGCCAACCGCCCTGCTTGCGCTGGGGGCAGCGGGTGCTGCATTGGTGCTTTCGCGGCTGGACCCGTTTGTCGGCAACAGTGCTTTGCCACCATGCCCGTTGCATGCATTGACCGGCATCTATTGTCCCGGCTGCGGCAGCACACGTTGCCTGTACGCCCTGCTGCACGGTGATGTGTGGCTCGCGCTGGCAATGAACCCGCTGCTGGTTGTGAGCTTGCCCCTGTTGGGCCTGATGTCGCTCAACGCCGCAGGTTGGCGCCCGGCATGGACCACACCCCTCATGCGCCAGCTTGCTCGACCCGCATTATGGTTATGGCTGCTGCTGGGGTATGGCGTGCTGCGCAATTTGCCGTGGTACCCGTTCAACTTGCTTGCGCCCGGCTAGACGCCCAACGGCTTGTGCACCATCAACCAAAAGATGGCGATCACACTGCTGAATGCCGGCCAGCCCAGCCAGAACCACCCACGCATCACCTGCCAATACGCCGGTGGTAGCGGCGCGCCTGCCATGGCCGCTTGCCGTGCCAGATCACGGGCCTTGATTTGCAACCACACCACCGGCAGCCAGCAGGCCCCGGTGACGAAAAACAGAACCAACGCAGTCTTGATCCAGAACGTATCCAACGGCAGATGCAGCAGCTTCGCCAGCCATAAGCCGGTGACAAACTGCACCCCCACCGCGGGCGCGGTGAATACGGCATCGGCGATCACCACCACCCGCGCAGTGGCCGCAATACTGCGCGCATCGCGGCTGAGGTGCGCCATCCACATGAAGAACGCGATGCCAAGCCCGGTGCCCATCAACACGGTGGACGACAGGATGTGGATCCATTTCAGGGTCAGGTAATCCATTTCAGCGCCGATCCAGCAACACCCACAGCACCGCCAACATCGGCAGCAAGGCGATATTTTTCACCAGCCCACCCAACGGGTCGAAAAACAATGCGGGCAACCCAAGGCCAAACCCCAGCAAATAAGCCGCCACGCTGATCCACATCAACACCACCAGCGGCCGCGGCCGTGGATGCGCCGCCAGTGCGAGCCCCAAAACCACATCCAACACCGCCGCAGCGCGTGCCAATGCCACCGGATGCGCGTGTGCAAGCAGGCTGCCTTGTGCCAGCGCTTCAATCTCGCGCGCAGGCGTGACAAGCCCCGCCACCCCCGACCACAACCACAGCGCCACCACACTCCACTGCAACCACGGCGCCAGAAAATACAGCTGCGCCGCCCAGCGGTCTTGCATCTGGCTGGGCGCTGCCGACAGCACGTCGTCGACATCGCGAACGCGCACGCCAAATGCCGCGAGCGCACGCTGCTGCTCGCCCTTGCCCAGCACGTTGCCGCGCAACAGCATCGCCCAAATAGTGCGGTTGACCGGGCCGCGCCCCAGCAGTTGCCCGATCCAGACTTGCAGCTTCACCAATGGCAACGGCACGCGCCACGAGTTCTCACCTGCAATGTGCAGCCAACGCCGCCAATGCAATTGGTAGCGATGCAACGCGATTTGCTGTTCGCAGCCTAGTTCGTAAATGCCGCGCTCACCCTGCGTGCAGGCCGCGGCGGTCACGTCCGCCAAGTCCTCCGCGCAAATGGGCTGGAACGCCCAATGCCCATCACCGGGCAGCAATTGCCGCCACGGAAATGCCGCCAACGCCCGCAGCAACGACGTACCGCCATAGGAGCCGCGCAGCGAATACACCACCGATGGCCGCAGCACCACCGCACCCACCGGCAGCGCCAGCAGCAGCGCATCGAACCGGTGCTTGCTCTCGATGAAACCACCATCGTCCGGATGCCCCAGCGCGGAGATTTGCACAAAGCGAATGCCGCGTGCCGCGCATGCCTGTGCCAACGCCAGCGGTGCGCGCACATGCACATCTTCGAAATTCTGCCGCCCCGCTTCACGCAGGATGCCGGCGGCATTGACCACCACCGATACGCCTTGCAGCGCCTGCGCCCAATCTTCGGCTTGCTGCATCTGCAGCAGATCGCCCGCCACTTCGTCATCCCGCAACTGACGCCCTTGCGGCCTGGCCAACACGCGCACGCAAAACCCGCGCTTGCGCAATGCCGCCTGGATGAAGCCGCCGATAAAGCCGCGCCCACCCACCAGCAAAATTGTCCGCATCCCAAGCCTGTCCGTCATGCGGAAATGACGCCGAAAACCATGGCGCCCATCGCAAGATTCATTGCCCGTCCCGGGCTGCCTGATGGCCATCCAACCACATCTGAATCACATGCCGCGCAATCGAGATGGGGGAAGACAGCACGATGCCTTCGTCCTCGCCATCGGCATCGCGCCAGTCGCGGGTCAAACCGGCACGCACCTCGGCGGCGGAAAACCAGCGGGCATCTTCCAGTTCTTCGCTGGCATGTGGCGCGTCGGGTTCGGCGTGGGCGATGAAGCCCAGCATCAGCGAACCGGGGAACGGCCACGGCTGTGAGGCCAAATAGCGTGCGGTGTGGGTGTGCACGCGCACGCCGGTTTCTTCCATCACTTCGCGGGCGATGGTTTGCTCCAGGGTTTCGCCGGGCTCGACAAAGCCGGCCACCACCGACCAGCGCCGCGCCGGCCA
>DAORUL010000108.1:0-2582 GCA_035433165.1 Thermomonas sp.
TCATCGCGGTGATGGCGGCAAAACCGTAGCCGTAATGGTTCCAGCTACTGCCCAACGGCAGTACGGGAAGCAGCGCCGCAATTCCACCAAGCAGGAAAAGTGCGCACAGCCTGGGCGATGCCCGCCATAACGCGGCCAACAGTCCTGACCACAGCAGGCCTGCCACCAGCACTGGGCCGCTGCGGCGCAGGGTGGTGGAGATTTCCAGCAAGGGTGGAATCGGGGCAAAGATCTGATATTCGAACCAACGCTGCGGCAGGTTGCGCACACTCAATGTGTATTGCGAACCTTCACGCGGCGCATGCAGCAGGACATCCAGGCGCAGCCCCAAATACACGGCGGCCAGCGCACCCGATGCCAGCATCGCGGCCAGCCATACCGGCTTGCGGCCATCTAGCCACCACGCCAGCAATAACAAGGGCGGAATGGCGAATGCCGCTTCTTTGGCCAATAACGCCAATGCCATCAGCAGCGCGCTGCCGCAGGCGGCCAGCCAGGGCGCGCGTACATGCTGTACCAGCAGCGCAATCAGCAATGCGCAGCTGAGCCAGATGAGATCGGCAAGACAGCCTACCCAGCCGTGGGTGTAGGCCGCATAGGGTGTCAGCACGAATCCGAGCGCGCCGGCGGCTGCGACAGCACGCGACAAGCCAAAGCCGCGCCCCACGCCATACAGCAGCACGGCATTGAGCGAGCCCCAGCTCACCAGCACGGCGTGAAAGGCCATCGGGCTGGCAAACAAGCTGCGCGACAACGCCATCCACAATGAAAACGTCAGCGGGCGGTATTGAAACGCGGTGACATCCCGCCATGGCGAGGGCGCGCCACTGGTGGCCAGCGCTGCCCATTGCAGCTCGTCATGGCTGAAATAACCGGGGTTGAAAAGTAGCGGCCATTGCAGTGCCAGTGCGGCCACCAGCACCAGCAACGGGACTGCCCAACGGCAGGGTTGCGGCGTGCTCATTGCGCTTGCAGCAACAGTTCGGCGGCACGCTCACCGCTGCCCATCGCCAAGGTCCAACCCAACATGCCGTGACCGATGTTGAGCACCAGTCCTGGTTGGGCGCGTGCAATCACCGGGCTGGAGTGTGGCGTGACCGGGCGTAACCCCGCCCACGGTGAAGCAACCTGCGCGTACTCGGCTGCTTGCGGGAGCGAGGCCTGCGCCATTGCCAGCAATTGCGCAAAGCGCTGCGGATCCGGTGTGCAATCCCAATGGTTGAGGTCGGCCAAGCCGGCCACACGAATGGATTCCCCCAGTTTGCAGAACACCAGCTTGCGGGCGGTGTCGGTGATGCTGGCGGCGGGTGCTAGTGCGCCGCAGGGGGCGGTGAACGAATAGCCTTTGACCGCCATCAAGGGTGAGCGAATACCGAGTTGTTGCAGCAAGCCGTGGCTGTCGATGCCGGCACAGAGTGCAACTTGTCTGGCGCGCAGATGCAGCCCGTTGGCAGCTTGCAGGTGCCAGCCTTCGGCAGTGCGATGCAGGCCGTGCACGGCAATATCGAAGTACGCCTCCACGCCATACTCGGCGCCCAGGAGGTGCAGCAATTGACTGCTGAACTTGAACGGGTCACCCACTTCTTCTTCAGGCGAATGCACCACGAAGGCCATGTCGCGCGCGGCGGCCAGTGCCGGCTCGATGGCGACTGCTTGTGCAGCTGTCAGCACGTTTTGCTGTACGCCGAATTGACGCTTGGCGGCGATCATCGCGCGTGCTTTGGGCAGTGCGGCGGCATCGTAATAGACATGCAGCTTGCCCGGGGCCGTGTGGTCAAATGCAATCGGGTGGCGCGCCAATAGTTCGGCCATGGCGGCGCGTGATTCCAATGCCAGCGCCAACGTTGCCAATGTGTTGCGTTCAAGCCGGTGCGCAGTGGCATTACGCAAAAATGCCAAGCCCCAGCGCCAGTAGTGCAGGTCTGCCGAGGCGCGGGTACGAAACGCCGCATCGCCGCCCAGCAACATGCCCGGCAATTGCTTCCACAGCGCTGGCGTGGCCATGGCATCGGTGTAGGCATAGCTCAGCTGCGCGCCATTGGCGAATGATGTGCCCAGCGCGGGCCCCTGTCCGCGTTCGATCAGCGCCACCTGCCTGCCGCGTCGAGCCAGGGCATAGGCGGTGCTGATGCCGACCACGCCGGCACCAATCACGGCAACATCGACAACACGTTCCGGGTCGGGTGTGGGGGTGGCGGCGGGCATGTTCAATGTGGCCAGAAATTGATGAACCCTGTGATGATCAGGGCATTGCTGAAGTCGATGAAGAAGGCACCCACCAACGGGGCCACCAAGAATGCACGCGGGGCCACGCCATAGCGCTCCACCAGGGTGCGCATCACCGCCATCGCATTGGCGGTAGTGCCCAGCATGAAGCCGATGAAGCCGCCGCCCATCACGGCAGCGTCATAGTCGCGGCCCATCACCCGGAATACCACCACGCAGAACACCGCAACCAATGCCGATTGCAATGCCAGATTGAGCAGCAGCGGGGCCGCCAGGCCGGCCAGTTCCCATAGCTTCAAATTCATCAGCGCTACCGCCAGAAACAGCGACAGGCAGACATTGCCGATCAGTTCGAG
>DAORUL010000108.1:2682-5547 GCA_035433165.1 Thermomonas sp.
CGAATGAACCAGGTCGCCACCGGCCCGCCCAGCAAGCCGCCACAGACAATCCCGGCCATTGCCGAGGCCACCGCGATCGAGGCCGCACCACTCACGCCGGCGCGTTCAAACAGCGGGGCAAATGCGAGGCCAGTGGCGGGGCCGCCGGTCAAGGTGGTGGAGCCGGCCAGCACCCCAAATAACGGATGCAGACCAAAGCCCACTGCCACCGCCATTCCCAGCAGGTTTTGCAGTATCGCAAAGGCGCTGGCCAGCAGCAGGAACAGGGCGACCTGGCGGCCACTGATCTTCAGCAAACGCGCACTGGCGTTGAAGCCAATGCTGGTAAAGAACGCGATCATCAAGGCCGGTTGCAAACTGGTATCCAGTGCCACCCAAGTGGTGCCACGTGCATGCGCTGCCCACGCAACCAGTGCGAACACCAGACCGCCAATCACCGGCGGAGGCAGGTTGTAGCGGCCCAGCAGCGGAATCACGCGGCACAGTGCGTAGCCAAGGAACAGGGCGATGCCGGCAAGCGCCAGCGTGTGCACGGCGTTCAATTCAAGCATCGGATAGGGATTCCTGGGTAGGGCCGCAGCCGGGTAGAGTCGGTATCATCCCTTATCCGCACCTGGAACACGCAACGATGTCTGATACCCCCGCCAATGACGACCTGAAGCAAGCCGCACTGGATTACCACCGGCTGGAACCCAAGGGCAAGATCAAGGTGACGGCCACCAAACCGATGGTGACCCAGCGTGATCTTGCATTGGCCTATTCGCCCGGCGTGGCCTTTGCTTGCGAAGAAATTGCGGCGGACCCGGCCAAAGCAAGCGAATACACCGCACGCGGCAATCTGGTGGCGGTGATTTCCAACGGTACCGCCGTGCTGGGGCTGGGCGATATCGGCCCGTTGGCGGGCAAGCCGGTGATGGAAGGCAAGGGGGTGCTGTTCCAGAAATTTGCCGGAATCGATGTGTTCGATCTGGAAGTCAACGAGCGCGATCCCGACAAGCTGGTGGACATCATCGCCAGCTTGGAGCCGACGTTTGGCGGCATCAATCTGGAAGACATCAAGGCACCGGAGTGCTTCATCGTGGAGCGCAAATTGCGCGAGCGGATGAAGATCCCGGTATTCCATGACGATCAGCACGGCACCGCGATCATTGTGGGCGCGGCCGTGCTCAATGCGTTGGAAGTGGCCGGCAAGGACATCGCGCAGGTCAAAGTGGCCACCACCGGTGCCGGCGCGGCCGGGATTGCCTGCCTCGACATGCTGGTGGCGCTGGGCGTCAATCCGCAAAACATCCTCGCCTACGACCGCGAGGGCGTGATTCACAGCGGCCGCGCCAATCTTGATCCCGACAAGGCCCGCTACGCGCGGGATACCGGCAAGCGCACGCTGGCAGAGATCGTGGACGGTGCAGATGTGTTCCTTGGGTTGTCCGCAGGCGGCATCCTGAAGCCGGAAATGGTCGCCACGATGGCGGACAAGCCGATTATCCTGGCGCTGGCCAACCCGTACCCGGAAATTCTGCCGGAAGACGCCAAGCAGGTGCGCCCGGACGCCATCATCGCCACCGGCCGCTCTGACTACCCCAACCAGGTCAATAACGCGGTGTGCTTCCCGTACATTTTCCGCGGCGCGCTGGATGTGGGTGCCACCGGCATCAACGAAGCGATGAAGCTGGCTTGCGTGCACGCGATCGCCGATCTGGCGCGCAAGGAAGCCTCGGATCTGGGTAGCGCGTATGGCGGCGATGTGCCGAAATTCGGTTGCGAATACCTGATTCCGCGCCCATTCGACCCGCGCCTGTTGACCAGCTTGGCACCGGCGGTGGCGCAGGCGGCGATGGATTCGGGGATTGCCCTGCGCCCGATCCGCGATTTGCCTGCCTATCGCGAAAAACTGGGTCAATTTATTCACCGCACCAGCCTGATGATGAAGCCGGTGTACGACCGTGCGCGCATGCATCGCAAGCGCGTGGTGTATGCCGAGGGCGAAGAATACGTGGTGCTGCAAGCGGTGCAGGCGGTGATCGACGATGGCTTGGCGTTCCCGGTGCTGATCGGGCGGCCGGAGGTGATTGAATCGCGCATCGAAAAACTTGGCTTGCGCATGCGCGCCGGGGTGGATTTCGAGCTCACCAATATCAACGACGACCCGCGTTTCGATGACTATTGGCGGCAGTACCACGCGCTGACCGAGCGCCGTGGGGTGACACCGGACGCCGCCAAAAACCTGCTGCGTTCACGCCCCACATTGATTGCCGCGCTGATGGTGGAGCGCGGCGAAGCCGATGCCCTGATTACCGGCATTGTTGGCCGTTATCACAAGAAGCTGGGCTATCTGCGCAGCGTGTTCGACTTTGATACCGGCGTGTCGGGCACCGCCGCGATGACTGCCGTGATCAACGATGCCGGCGCGTGGTTCTTCGCCGATACCCATGTGCAGTTGGATCCGTCCGCCGAACAGATCGCCGAGGCCACCTTGCAGGCGGCGTTTCGGCTCAAGTTGTTTGGGATCGAGCCGAAAGTGGCGCTGCTGTCGCACTCCAACTACGGCAGTCATCAGGATGCCAGCGCAGCGAAAATGCGGCGTGCGTACGAGATCGTGCGGCAGCGCCAGCCCAAACTGGAAATCGACGGCGAAATGATGGGCGATACCGCGTGGGATGAAGTCCTACGCCGGCGCATTTTCCCCAATACCACCTTGAGTGGCAGCGCCAATTTGCTGGTGTTCCCGAATCTGGATGCGGCCAACATCGCCTACAACCTGATTCGCGTGGCTACCGGCGGCGTGGCCATCGGCCCGATCTTGATGGGGCTGGACAAGACCGCACACATCCTCACCCCGGCCTCGTCCTCGCGCCGCATCGTCAA
>DAORUL010000109.1:0-5546 GCA_035433165.1 Thermomonas sp.
CTGCTGGCGGCCAGCGAACGCGGTGTGCTGGTGCTGTTGGGGGATGCGCCGGATGCCGAGGCCACCTTGGCGCGCATTCGCCAGCAACCGGCAGCGGCGGCCTCGAAAGCCGGCGCGCTGGCGCAATGGCGGCGCAACGGTGCCGGTGCGCAAATCCTGGCCGATCTGGGCGCGCGCCACCTGCGCGTGCTGGGCACCCCGCGCCGGCAAGTCGGTTTGGCCGGCTATGGGCTGGAGGTGGTGGAATACGTGGCGCTGCCGGCGCGGTAAACTGCGCAACCGCCCAACCCCCATGCCTGCCATGCCGCATTTCGAAGGCGACCTGCGCGTTCATCCCAACGCGCGCTTCGCAATCATCGCCAGCCGCTGGAACCCGCGCATCACCGATGCGCTGGTGGATTCGGCGCGGCAGACGTTTGTTGCCAATGGCGTGGCCGAAGCGCAGGTGGACGTGGTGCGGGTGCCGGGGGCGTGGGAATTGCCGGTGATCGCCCGCACGCTGGCGCAGGCCGGCAAGCATGCCGCCATCGTGGCCTTGGGCTGCGTGGTGCGCGGGGATACCCGCCATTACGAACAAGTGGCCGATGGTGCATCCAACGGCTTGATGCAGGTGGCATTGGAATACGGCATACCGGTGTTGAACGGCGTGCTGGCGGTCGAAACATTTGAAGACGCGTTGGCGCGTGCCGGCGGCAGTCATGGCAATAAAGGCGAAGAATGCGCATTGGTCGCCATCGAAATGGCCGATCTGCGCCGCAAGTTGCAGGAGCAAGCATGAACAAACAGCATCATCATCGCCGTCCCGACGGGATCGACCCCGTGGCCCGCTCGCGTTCGCGTCGGCGTGCACTGCAAGCCATTTATGCGTGGCAAATCAACCACGCCGACGAGCGCGGCCTGATTGCCCAATTCGCGCACGAGCAAGCGCATGAAGTGGCCGATCTGGAGTATTTCGAAGACCTCGTGCGTGGCGTACTGCGCCATGTCGATAGCTTGGACACGGCGTTGACACCGCATCTGGATCGCGGCATCGACGAGGTGGACGCGATCGAACGCGCCGCGCTGCGCATCGCCGCCTATGAGCTGAGCCATCGCCCGGATGTGCCGTATCGCGTGGTCATCAACGAAGCCATCGACTCCACCAAGCGCTTCGGCTCCGAACACGGCCACACCTACGTCAACGGCGTGCTGGACAAGGCCGCGGTGGCGCTGCGCGGTGTGGAAGCCAGGAAATAAGCACGCTTGCCGCAGCGCCGGTCATGCATGAGTTCGATCTGATCGCCCGCATCCGGGCGCGTGCCGCGCTGCGCGGTGACGTGGTGTTGGGCATTGGCGATGATTGCGCACTGCTGGCACCACCGCCCGGCATGCAGTTGGCGGTGACCATGGACACGCTCAACAGCGGCGTGCATTTTCCGCCGGAAACGGCACCGTTCGACATTGGCTGGAAGGCACTGGCGGTGAACCTGTCCGACCTTGCGGCAATGGGCGCGCAGCCGGCGTGGTGCACGTTGTCATTGTCGTTGCCGGAAGCCAGCGAAGACTTCATCGACGGGTTTTCCGATGGCTTTTTGCGCTTGGCGCAGCAACATGACGTCGCTTTGATCGGCGGCGACACCACACGCGGCCCGCTGTCGATTTCCGTCACGGCACACGGCTTGATCGAGCCCGGCAGCGCGCTGCGGCGTGCGGGTGCGCAAGTGGGCGATGAGATTTGGGTCAGCGGCACCCTGGGTGATGCGGCAGGCGCGTTGCGGCAGTGGCAGCAACAAGCAAAAGGGGGTCAGAGTGGCTTTTTTTTAAAAAGCCACTCTGACCCCCTTTTTGCCCGCTTGAACCGGCCCACCCCGCGCGTGGCTTTGGGCCGTGCACTGCGCGGCGTTGCCAGCAGTTGCATTGATATTTCCGATGGCCTGTTGGCCGATCTGTCACACATCTGCCGTGCCAGTGGCGTGGCTGCGCAGCTCGATGCACAGGCATTGCCGTCGAGTGAGGCATTGCGGCAAGCGTTTGATACCGCGACACGCTTGGCCCTGCAAGCCAGCGGCGGTGACGATTACGAACTGTGCTTTACCGCGCCGGCCGCGCAGCGGGCTGTGCTCCATGCACTGTCGCAGACATTGAATTTGCCGCTTGCGAAAATCGGTGAAATCGTGGCGGGAGCAGATGTGCGTTGCGAGGGCGCCAGCGTCACCGCAGGTGGTTATCAGCACTTCGCTTGAACTTCGTCCGGCAGCACTTTGCCCGGATTCAAAATGCCGTCCGGGTCCAATGCGTGTTTGATCGCCCGCATCGTGGCCAGAGTGGCGGCATCGAATGCCTGCGGCATGAAGTCGCGTTTGGCCAAGCCAATTCCGTGCTCGCCGGACAGCGCGCCACCCAGCGCAAGCGCCAGCTCGAAAATTTTCGGCAATGCGGTGCTGGCGCGTGCGGTCTCGTCGGGATCGTCCGGGTGATACAGGATGTTGACGTGCAGGTTGCCATTGCCGGCATGGCCGAAGCAGACGATGGGCAGGGCGCAGTCTGCGGACAGCTGCTCCACGCCGGCCACCAGATCGGGGATGCGCGAGACCGGCACCACCACATCTTCATTGAGTTTGCCCGGCGCAATCGTGCGCAGTGCAGGTGACAGTGCACGCCGCGCCGCCCACAAATTGTCGCGGGCGATGCCGTCTTGTGCCACATCCATGTCGATCAAGCCATCGCCTTCGGCGGCTGCGCCGAGTGCGGCAAGAATGTCGGGCAGTGCATCCACACTGCCATCGGCTTCGATCAACAACATCGCACCCGCATCGGGCACCGCGCTGCCGTTGTGGCGCAGCAGCGCAAGGCTGCGCTTGTCCATGAATTCCAGCATGGCCGGTTGCACCGGCTGCGCCATCAGCCGCGAGACGGCGGCGGCGGCCGCGCTGGCATCGCGATAAAACGCACGCAAGCCGGCCTGCGCGTGTGGGCGCGGTGCCAGTTTCAGCGTGGCTTCCACGATCAGGGCCAGCGTGCCTTCGCTGCCAATCAACAGATGCGTGAGGTCATAGCCCGACGCGCACTTGGTGTACGCGCCGCCCACGCGGATCAGTTCGCCCGCACCGGTGACGGCGACCACGCCGAGCACGTTGTCGCGGGTGGCACCGTATTTCACCGCGCGTGGGCCACCGGCATTGGTGGCCAGGTTGCCGCCCACGGTGCAGCTTTCGAAACTGGACGGATCCGGCGGCCAGAACAAGCCGTGCGCTTGCAATGCAGCTTGCAGATCGCCATTGCGCACACCCGGTTCCACCACCACGCAGCGATCTTGGGGGCGGATGTCGAGCATGCGATTCATGCGTGAAAACGACAGCGCAATCCCGCCGCTGACCGGCACCGCGGCGCCGGTGGTGGCGGTACCCGCACCCCGCGCCACGAGGGGGATGTGGTGCGCACGACACGCACGCACGATGGCTTGCACCTGTTCGCGGGTGCTCGGCAAGGCGACCGCTGCGGGTGGTTGATGACCACGCGAATCATCGCTGGCGTGCGCTTCGCAGGTTGCGGCATCCACCCGCCAGCCGTCGCCCAGCAGGGCAGAGAGTTCAGCGATAAAAGCGGCAGGCAGCGGCATCGACATCAACACTCATCGGCGCGAAACGCATCGCGCAACCAGTCCAGTTGCGGTGCGGCCGGGTCGCCGCTGGCGGCGATGACATCGAACCGGCAGGGTGCATTGGCGTGTTGTGGATGCCGCAACAGCCACACCTGCGCGGCGTGTACCAGTTTGCGGCGCTTGCCGGCATCCACCGACACCGCGCCGCCGCCAAATTCGCGGCTGGCGCGGTAGCGCACTTCCACAAACACCACGCTGCCGGCATCGCGCATCACCAAATCCAGCTCACCGCCACGGCTTTGTGCATTGCGCGCCAGCAGTTGCAGCCCGTGGGCTTGCAGGTGATGCAGCGCTGCGGTTTCCACCGCATCGCCACGCGCACGTCGATCAAGCGACTCAGCGGGCACTGTCAGCCAACGGCACGGCAATGCCAGCCGAAAAACGCGACCACGCTGGCCGCCGCAGCACATTGCCAAAGCCGTCCAAACTCAGTTGCCCGGTGGCGCCGCGAATGCTGGCATTGGGCTGCTGCGCAAGATGCTCCAGATAGCCGGTGAGCCGCCACGCATCCACGCCAAACGCAAACAAGCGTGCGGCCGGGCCTTTGGCAGTATCCACCTGGCTGGCGGCGCTGGCTTGCGACGGCAGGCCTTGCACGTTGCGGATCAACCACGGTTCGGTGGGGAAGATGGTGCCGTCCAGCGCCATGTCGTCGGCCGGCTTGCCGGTACCCGAGGTGATTTGCGAGCTGGCATAGCGCGGCAATTGCAGCAGGTTGGCCAGCGCCAACTGCGGGATCACGCTGCGCGCCTGCGGGCCTTTCAGCACCAGCAGCACCGCATCCGGTGCATGGGTTTGCGCCAGTAGCGCCAGTGCATCGCTCATCTGCGCGCTGTAGCCAAGATTGGCGATGACCTTGACGCCACGGCGCTCCAGTTGCGCTTTGGCGGCGTCGCTGGTGCGTCGCTGCGAATCTTCATTGCCGGCAATCAGCAGGACGTGCTTGCTGCCACGCTCGATCAGGGCCTGCGCCAAGCTGATGCCTTCATCTTCGGGCGACAGCGAAAACGCGGCGCTGCCGGCCGCTGGTGCGCGCGTGCCGCGATTGAGCGCCAGCAGTGGCAGCGGCGGTTCATCGGCAAATACGGCATCCACTTCGTCGCGCCCCAACGGGCCCACGGCCGCGTCATTGCCATCGGCCGCGGCACGCGCCAGCGCCGTTTTCACGCCCGCAGCCGTGTCGTAGAAGTGCAGCGTGGGGCGACGCCGGGATTCGCCGTAATAGCCGGCCAAATAGCCATCGCGCACGGCTTCGGCCACGGCGGCCTGATTGCCGGACAGCGGCAACAGCACCGCCACCTTCAGCGGCGGGCGGTAGCCATCGTTATCGGCGGCAGGGCGATTGGCTGCGCCAAACGAAGTGCCGCCGCGTTCGAACGGATGCGGCAACGGCAAGCCACGCCGCAGCAGCACGCGCCCGGCAAAGGTGTACAGCGGATCGCCCGCCGGCAACTTGGCGGCATCGCGCGCCAGGGTGGCATCGTCCAATTGCGCCAGCAGTTGTTCGATCGCCTCGTTGTTGTCGCGCTTGGCCTTGCCCGTCAAATTGGCGTGGCTGGCGGCCAAGGTCTGCGCTTGCAGCGTGGCAGCGGCGAAGGCGGGCGGTGGTGGCGCTTTCGGCGGCGCACTTGCGCAACCGGCCAATACCAGCACTAAAACGAGCAACAGGGAACGCATCATGGCTACAGGCTTGGGGGCGTGTTGGGGAACCGGCTACGATTCTACCTGCGCCCACGCCAAAGACCGCCATGCACGTCTCCGGAACCCTCTTCGTTGTTGCCACACCCATCGGTAATTTGGGCGATATGACCCCGCGTGCGCAGGACACCTTGCGCAGCGTGGCCGCCATTTGCGCCGAAGATACCCGCCGCAGCGGCCAGTTATTGGCCCATTTCGGCATCCAGAC
>DAORUL010000110.1:0-5387 GCA_035433165.1 Thermomonas sp.
ATGCGCATGGGGTGTGGCGTTACCCGGCCAGCCCGGAGTCGGTATCGCCGTTGTACCTGCAAGCTTTATTGGGGTACGAAGACCGCTGGTTTTGGAAGCATCCCGGGATCAACCCCGTCGCGATGTTGCGTGCCGGGGTGCAGGTGTTGCGCAGTCGTCACATCGTTTCGGGCGGCTCAACCTTGACCATGCAAGTGGCGCGCATCATCGACCCCGCGTTGCGCGATGGGCGTAGCCGCAGCATCGGCGGCAAGCTGCGGCAAGTGTTGCGTGCATTGCAACTGGAAGCGCATTTGTCCAAGCGCCAAATCCTCACCCTGTATTTGCAGCGCGCACCATTCGGCGGCCCCATCGAAGGCGTGGAAGCGGCCAGCTGGGCCTATCTTGGCAAGCCTGCCGCGCAGCTCTCGCATGCCGAAGCGGCGTTGCTGGCGGTATTGCCGCAATCACCCACTCGGTTGCGTCCGGACCGCAACCCGGAAGCCGCCCAGCGTGCGCGTGACAAGGTGCTCGAGCGCATGGCTGCGCTTGACATTTGGTCCAAGCCGCAAGCGGACGATGCGCGCATTGAAACGGTGGTCTCGCGGCGGCTGCGCAATCCGATGGACGCCGCCTTGCTGGCGCAACGTTTGCATCGCAACCAGCCAACGCTGCCGCGCATCGTGTCCACGCTTGATCCGGGCCTGCAACGTGCACTGGAAGAACGCGTGGCCAGTTATTTTTCCGACCTGCCGCCGCGCACGTCGGCCGCTTTGCTGGTCATCGACAACGCCACGCTGCAAGCGCGTGCGTATATCGGCTCGGTGGCTTTCGGCGATAAACAACGCTTGGGTGATGTGGATATGGTGCAAGCGTGGCGCTCGCCGGGCTCGACCCTCAAACCTTTTTTGTACGGAATGGCGCTGGAGGATGGGCTGATCCACTCCGAAAGTTTGTTGCTGGATGCACCGCAATCGTTTGATGGTTACCGGCCCGGCAACTTCGACAAGGCATTCAACGGCCCCATCGGTGCTGCCGAAGCACTGCGATTGTCGCTCAATGTGCCGGCAGTAGAGCTGTTGAACCGGGTTGGTCCGGCGCGGTTTGCAGCACGCCTGCAACACGCGGGACTTGCGTTGAAGTTCCCTGCGGGTGCAGCGCCGAACCTTTCCATGATTCTGGGCGGCACCGGGGCCAAGCTGGAAGACATGGTGGGGACATTTGCCGCCTTGCACCGTGGTGGCATTGCCGGGCATGTGCGTTTTACCCAGGATGCGCCACTGATCGAGCGCCGTTTGCTATCGCCGGGGGCGGCGTGGATCGTGCGCGAAATTCTGGTGGCCAATCCGCGCCCTGGCGAGGCCCGCGAGTTGTTCGATAGCGGCCGGCGGCCGCAAGTGGCGTGGAAAACCGGCACCAGCTATGGCTTCCGCGATGCCTGGGCGCTGGGTGGCACCCCGCGTTACAGCGTCGGCGTGTGGGTCGGACGGCCCGATGGCACGCCCTTGCCCGGCCAATACGGCGCGGTTACCGCCTTGCCGTTGTTGTTCGAAGTCATCGACAGTCTGCCGCGCGCACCCGCCGACCCGGTGCGCGTGCCAATGCCGCGCAACGTATCCGATGTTGCCATCTGCTGGCCCTCCGGACTTGCTGCCGATGCGCAACCGGCTGCGTTGTGCGCCAAGCGTATGCAAGCGTGGGTGTTGGATGGCGTGGTGCCGCCAACCTTTGCCGAACGCCAAGCGCGTTTGTGGAACTCCGGTATCGAACACTTCAACGTCGATGCTCGCAGCGGCCTGCGGCTGTCGGCCAATTGCAGCCAGCCGCATGCGTCACTGCCGCGTTCGATTGCACGTTGGCCGGCCTTGGCCTCGCCGTGGTTGCCACAGGCGTGGCGCGCGGCGGCCACACTGCCGGCGCTGGCTGCAGATTGCGAGGACGATGGCCGCAATGCCACCGCGTCACTGGTTATTGAGGGCGTGAACGATGCCGCCACCCTGGTCCGCCCTCCCGGTCAAGGTGGCGGCGTGAAATTGGCCCTGCGTGCCACCGGTGCCAGTGGCAGCGTGCAATGGTTGCTGGATGGGCGTTGGATCGGTGAAACCGAGGCTGCGCGACCGCTGGCCTATGAATTTTCCAGCCCCGGCCAGCACACGCTCACGGCACTGGCCGATAGCGGCGCATGGAACAGTCTGGGCTTCACGATTTTGCAGTAGCCGGACGATCAGGCACCGACTTGCGGGATGCAATCACTGCGGCAAATGCGCCAGTACGTGTTCGGCCGAAGACACCCGGAACTCACCCGGTGCTTCCACCCATAACCCTTGCACCACGCCCTTATCGGCATACAGTGCAAATCGTTTGCAGCGCACGCCCATGCCATAGCCGCTGGCATCCATCTGCAGCCCCAGCGCGCGGGTGAAATCCGCGTTGCCGTCAGCCAGCATCCGCAAGCCCTCGGGGACATGCTGGCTTTTGCCCCAGGCCTGCATCACAAACGGGTCATTCACCGCCATGCAGGCCACTTCGATACCGCGCGCGCGGAACGCATCGAAGTGTTCGACAAAGCCGGGCAGGTGGCGTTCGGAGCAAGTGGGCGTAAACGCACCGGGCACCGCAAACAGCAGCAATTTGCGGTCACCAAACAGGGTATGGGTATCGATCCGGTGCACGCCGTTATCAATATAGGCAAGCACGGCTTCCGGGATGTGATCGCCAACTTGAATCGGCATGTTCGGGCCTCATATCGATAAAAATACAGTGTACCCCGGGTTGCGCGGAGCGCAGGACGTTTCCTGCTGCGCAAACCGGGTCTGGGAGCAATCATGGAATTCAAGGATTACTACGGCATTCTGGGTGTTGAACCCAGCGCGGGCGACGCGGAAATCAAGACCGCATACCGCCGCCTGGCGCGCAAATACCACCCGGATGTCAGCAAGGAAAAAAGCGCCGAGGAATCATTCAAGGCGGTCAACGAAGCCTATGAGGCGTTGCGTGACCCGGCCAAGCGCAAGGCGTATGACCAGTTGCGCGCCGGCGGCTACCGGCCGGGCGACGAAGTTCGCCCGCCACCGGGCGGGTTTGGGCACGGGCCGGGCGGGGGCGTGGATTTCGATGAAATCTTTGCAGGCGGCGGTGCTGGTGGCGGGTTTTCAGATTTTTTTGAAAATATGTTCGGCCGCGGTAGTCGTGCTGGTGGCGGCCCACGTTCAAATACGCGCGGAGGCGCGCCGGCAGCCGATACCCGCGCCAAACTGGCGGTACCGTTGCAGTCGGTGTATGCGGGCAGCAGCGTGCGTGTCACCGTCAACGGGCGCACCTTGGAAGTCCGTGTGCCCAAGGGCATCAAGCCCGGGCAAGTGATCCGCTTGGCCAAGCAGGGCAATGCCGGGCGTGATTTGTTGCTGGAAGTGGAATATGCCGCCGACCCGCAATTTGAGGTGGATGGCAGCAACGTGATTCATGTGCTGCCAGTGGCCCCGTGGGAGGCTGCCTTGGGGGCGACTCTCAGCGTGCCGACCTTGGGGGGCGCGGTGGAGCTGAAGATCCCGGCGGATTCCGAATCCGGGCGCAAGCTGCGTCTGCGCGGACGTGGCTTGCCCAATGCCGCTACTGCGGCAGCTGGCGATCAGATCGTGGAACTGGAGATTCTTGCACCCAAGGCGCATACGGATACGCAGCGCAAGGCGTACGCCAAGCTGCGCGATGTGTTCGGCGAGGATTGGCGGCGCGCGTAAGGCGCGCACGCCAGGGAGCGGGGTCAGTGCGCTGCGTTCAGGCAGCGCCGGGCCCGCCCAGATACTGGTTGATCAGATTGGCCAATTCGGTTTCGTTGAATGGTTTGGTGATGTACGCCTTGGCGCCTTGGCGCATGCCCCACACGCGGTCGGTATCCTGATCTTTGGTGGTCACCAGGATCACCGGAATGTGTTTGGTGGCGGCATCACGGGTGATGGCGCGGGTGGCCTGAAACCCGTTGAGGTTGGGCATCACCACGTCCATCAGGACCAGATCAGGAATTTCGCGCTTGGCGGCTTCCGCCCCGGCGGCCCCATCTTCTGCCGTCAATGCCTCATGGCCGAGTTTTTCGACAATGCGACGGATGCTCATCAGCTGGGAGGGTGAATCGTCAACAATCAGAATGCGTGCCATGGGGATCCCCGGAAATTCAATTGGATTGTAGCGGTCGCGGCGTAGCCTGCAAGCAGCTCAAACTGGGTTTGCGATACTCACCACGCTGCGACCCAAGGATTGGCCGCCCAACATGGCTGAAAACACCTCTGCAAGACCATCCAAGCCTACTTCACGGGTGCAGATGGCGTCCAGATTGTCCGGTTTCCAGCGGCCCGCCAACCGCCGCCAGACCTCTTCGCGGATGTCGCGTGCGGTGCCGGCCGAGGCCACCCCCAGCAGAGATACACCGCGAATGATGAAAGGCATCACTGTGGCATGCAGCTCGGGCGACGCCGCCAGCCCGCAACTGGCCACATTGCCGTAGGGTGCAGTATGCGCCAGCAGGGCGGCCAGCATCGGCCCGCCGACGTTGTCCAGGCCGCCACCGAAGCGGGCGCTGTCCATCGGTTTGGTGGTGGCCAGCGCGTCACGGCCCAGGACTTCGTGCGCACCGAGAGACTTCAGATAGTCCGCATGCTCGGGTTTTCCGCTGATCGCGTGGACTTCGTAACCGGCCTTGCGGTAGATCGCCACCGCCAGCGAGCCCACGCCGCCGGTGGCGCCGGTGACGGCGAGCGGGCCGAGCGCGGGTGTTTGCCGATTGTCCTCCATGCGCAGCAGCCCCAGTGCGGCGGTAAAGCCGGCGGTGCCGAGGATCATCGCTTCGCGCAGGCTCAGCCCCGCAGGCAGCGGGATCACCCAGCGGGCGTCCAGCCGGGCGAATTCCGCATAGCCGCCGTCGCGGGTTTCCGACAGGCCACTGCCGGTCACCAGCACGGGGTCGCCCTCGCGGAACTTCGGATCGGTGGACGCCACCACGTGGCCGGCCACATCAATTCCACCGACCAGCGGGAAGCTGCGCAGGATCTTGCCCTTGCCGGTGCCGGCCAGCGCGTCCTTGTAGTTGACCGAGGAGTACGCGACCTTGACCACGACCTCGCCGGGGTTGAGGTCGCCCAATGTCAGGGTTTCAATCCCGCTGCGATAGCCGGTGGCGTCATTGTGAATTCGGAATGCGCGAAACGACGAGGGAATGCTCATACGTCCTCCGATGACAATTTGAGTTGGCTGCGGCGTTTTTCATCCAGCCATTTGTCGGCCTGCGCAGGAGTGTAATCGCGCATCCATGTCAGCAATGCATCGATGTCATGGCCTTGCCACAGGTCGTGGCGCTGCTCCGCGTGCAGAAAACGCTCGCGCACCATGGTGTCCAGCATGGCCATCAGTGGCTCCCA
>DAORUL010000111.1:0-2388 GCA_035433165.1 Thermomonas sp.
TGGACGTGTATTCGTGGTTGTACTGCGACCAATCGGCCACCGGGCGCAGCGCGGCACCGGCCTTGAACACGCCCGGCGCCTTGAACAGTGCCACATAGGTCATGAACCCGCCGTAGCTGCCGCCGTAGATACCCGCATGGCTGCGGTCGCCTTGCTTGGTGTCCACCAGCCAATCCAGACCATCCAGATAATCTTCCAGCTCGGGCTTGCCCATCCAGCGGTAGATTGCGGTGCGCCAATCACGGCCGTAGCCCTCGCTGGCGCGGTAGTCCAGATCCAGCACGATGTAGCCTTCGTCCACCAGCAGGTTATGGAACATCTGCTCGCGGAAATAGGTGGGCCAGCGCTGCGAAGCGTTCTGCAAATACCCGGCGCCATGCACGAACATCACGATGGGATAGGTCTTGCCGGGTTCAGGAGATTGCGGGCCATAGTACTTGCCCCAGATCACGCCCGCGCCATGTTTGCTGGGCACCTGGACAAATTGCGGCTGGACCCATGTGCGTGCCTTGAACTCGGCGCTGCGGGTATCGGTGAGCTGCCTGGCTTGACCGCCGCCTGCATCCACCACCGATAGTTGCGGCGGCATATAGGTACTGGAATGGCGCACCAGCAGTTTGGATTGATCGGGCGATAGCGAAAAATCTTCCACGCCATGCAGCGCCGTCACCTCTTGCACGCTGCCGGTTTGCGCAGCCGTTGCACACACCTCGTAGGTGATCGGTGCGCTGCGATTGCACAGGAAATAGAAGCGCGCACCGTCGCGTGAGACCGCCACTTGCGAGGTTTCCCAGCGGCCATCGGTGCGTTGCACGCGTTTGCCGCCATCAAGCGTGTAGAGATGCGAGAAGCCGCTTTCTTCGGACAGATACCACAGCGTGTGGTTGTCCGGCATCCAGCCAAATTCGTTGAAGCCCCAGTTGATCCACGCGTCATCATGCAAGCGATGGCGCGGCTGCAGGGTGGCCTTGGCCAAATCGATGCTGGCAATCCAGCGGTCCTTGTTGTCAATCGCGCGCAACATCACGGCGGCGTTGCGGCCATCACTGGACCATTGCAGGGTGCCGCCATCGCCCACAATCGTCAGCGCGCGGTTGCCCTTGCTGGGCTCTTTGCCGGCGGCTTTGCGCAGCGCCGCCAACGGGTCGTCCTGGATCCCCGGCAGTGCATCGAATTTGAGTTCGCTGACCTTGCCACTGGCCACATCGGCCAGCCACAACCGCTGCGGCACGGGCGCATTGCGGCCTACCCGCGTGCGCACATCCTCGGTTTCTTCGTAGCCCGATTCGGTGACGTATTTCGGCAGCTTGCCGGTCTGCCCGGCATCCGCGCCCTTGGCGGTGGTGACCACCAGCAACCAGCGACCATCCGGCGAGAGTGCGGAATCGGCCACCTCCACATCCTTGCCCAGATACACCGGCGCGGGTGCGCGGGTGGGGTCGGCCTTGCGCATCGCGTCCATCTGCTCGCGGTTGGCATCGCGACGGGCGCGGTCATCGCGCAGGGTGTCGATCAAGCGCAGCTGGCGATCCCGCAGGTCGTCGGCCTTGGGGGCCGTGCCCGGTGCGTCTTCGGTTTTGAGCTGCGCCGCCACCGCCACACTGCGCCCATCCCAGCGATACCACGCTGGCCCCTGCGCCCAGATCAGGCCGCCATCGTGACTCCATTGCAGGCGCGTGGCGGTGGTGGTGTCGCGGGTGAGCTGGGTCAGCGCACCACTGCGCAGATCGCGCACGAACACATCGCCACTGCGCACAAACGCGCTGCGGCTGCCGTCATCGGCATACACCATGTTGCCGGCGTCGATATCGGCGCGTGCGGCATTGTCCAATTGCACTGGTGGCGCGCCGTCCAGACCCACCTGCCAGGTATCGCGGTAGGTTTCGCCCTTGTGCTTGAGCAGGAATTGCGCAGCCTTGCCATCCCAGCGCCACCAGCCCCCTTCCACTTGCGGGCCGATCCAGTCGGGGTCGGCCATGGCTTGGGTCAGGGTGATTTTGTTAGATGCGGCGGTGGCCGCCGCCTGTGCCACGGAGTTTGCAGCAACGGTGGTGGCGACGATGGCGAGAACGGCAAACACGAGTGGAGCACGGCGCATGGCAAGATCCGAAGCGAGCAAAGGCGGCAGGGTAGCAGTCCATCAGCAGCAAACCTGTGCCCAAAGTCCCGTGCAGGTTCACGAGCGGCGCAGTTTCCCGCACAATCCGTGCTTGATTCCTCTGGATGCGGCCGCTGCTACGCGATGCTTGCCTTTGTCTACAAGAGCCTGAAGAAGGTTGATGCCTATGTCTATCTGGCCAGTCGCGACGCATTCGACTGCCTGCCCGAGCCCTTGCGTGCGCAATTGGGTGGCCTGCAGTTTGTGCTGGAAGTGGCGCTGACACCGGA
>DAORUL010000111.1:2488-5330 GCA_035433165.1 Thermomonas sp.
TGCGTGCGCAATTGGGTGGCCTGCAGTTTGTGCTGGAAGTGGCGCTGACACCGGATCGCCAGCTGGCTCGCGCAAACCCGGAAGTCGTTCGCAACAATCTGGCCACGCATGGCTTTTATGTGCAAATGCCGCCAACCGTGGCCGATCCAATGAGCGAGGATTGGGGCACAGATGCCTGAGCGCTCCCCCTTGGCCGGCGCTTCATTCCTGGTCCTGAGCCTACTGCTGCCGGGTTTGGTGCTGGCGGGTGAACACTTTGCCGGTTCGCTATTGGCTGGTGCAGGCTGGATCAAACCGGGTGTTGCCGGCGTGCTGGTATGGTGCGCGCAAACCGCAGCAGCACTTGGCGTGGCGCTGCTGCGTGGCAGCCGCGGCAAAGCCGGGTTATGGATCGACAGTGGCCACTTGGCGTTGCGCTGGGGTGGAGCCGCACTGGCCTGCCTGTTGCTGATCGGCGGGCCATTGGCCTTGCTGCAAAGTGCACCTTCGCTTGGCCACAGCCTGCTGCTCAGCGGGATGGCAGGCCTGTTGCTGATCGGGGTGTGGTGGCAGTGGCCGCAATGGCAACGGTTGGAGGCGTATGGCGGCGCAGCGCGGCACCCTGACACGCACCCGCCAGTTGCGGCGCGTGCGAGTTGGCGCGGGTTGCTGCAAGTCGCCACGCCGATCACCGCGCTCCTGGCCGGCGGTCTGTGCCTGGCTTGGCCGGAACTGCTGACCGGGCCGGCGCGACTGATGGCTGGCGCTGCATACGCCTGTCTGCTGCCGCTGGCACATCTGCTGCTGCAAGCGGGAACCGAGGTGGCTGCGCCCCTCGCCGCGGCCACCCGGCAGCCCCAACTGCACGGCTTGCCGGTGGTGGATATGGCCACGCACGGGGCCGCCGCCGCGTCTGAATTCGAGAGCGCAGACGCCGACGCGGCCATCGAAATCGTCTTCGAGGACGCTCCCGACCTGCAGCCGCCACTGCCAGCGCCCATTGCAGCGGCCAATCCTGTGGCAACGCTATTTCCAACTCTCGCCAAATCGGGCAGCGTACCTGCACCGGCCGCTGCCGAAATCTCGATGTTGTCGCGGCAGTTGCAACAGGCTGCACGCAATGGCCGGGTGGATCGCGCACTGGCGCTGCTGGCCTCCGGTGCCGACCCGTTGGCACCCGCCGACCCCACCACCCGCGACCGCCGCAGTTTGGCCGTGCTGGCTGCCGTGCTTCCCGATTTGCGCCTGCTGCGTGCGTTGATCGAGCACAAGGTTGACGTGAATGCGTTGCAGGACGGCATCAATCCGTTGCTGGCGGCCACCCGGGATAGCTGGCATGGGCGGCCCGAGGCGGTGATGACCTTGCTCGCCAACGGCGCCGACCCGCACATTACCGATACCGACGGCAATACCCCCCTGCACCATGCCGCGCGCAGCTCCGATCCCGGTGTGGCCGCTTTGTTGCGTGATGCCGGGGCCAATCTCGACGCCCTCAATCACGATGGCGTGTCGCCCTTGGGGAGCGCCTGCGCCGCCGGCAACTGGCGCTTGGCGCGGTTCCTGCTGGAGCGTGGCGCGCACGCCGAAATCGGCGGCGGCCAGCCCGCCCTGTTATCGGCAGCGGCCAGCGACGAAGACGATGCCGCCGGCGTGCAACTGCTGTTGCGTCACAAGGCGCGGGTCAACGCCTGCGATGCGCATGGCCGCAGCGCGCTGCACGAAGCGGCCGCAGCCGATCACGCCGAAGTCTGCACCGCCTTGCTGGACGCCGGTGCCGAGGTCAATGCCAGGGCCGCCGACGGCCGCACCCCTTTGCTGGATGCCGTTCGCAACGGCGCAATGCATGCCCTGGAGGTATTGATCGCGGCCGGTGCCGACGTGCATGCCTGCGATGCCGGTGGCAACACGGCCCTGCATTTGGCATGCGCTGCCGAGACCCCGGTAACGGATCTGGTTGCTGATTTGCGTGATCTCGGGTTGGACCCGCACGCACTGGATGCCCACGGTCGCAGCAGTCTGGATGTGGCCGAAGCGACCGGGCGCTGGAACCTGGTGGGCCTGCTCGATCCGCGTCGCGCCCTGCCGGTGGCGCTGACTGACGATGGCAGTGCGACGTCCGATCGCCCACCGCTGTTACTGCTGCGCGAAGGCCTGCTGGAAAATGCCGCACCGCAGCGGCTGAACGCATTGGTGGCGCAGCTGGCACCGCGCGATTTCGATGCCCTGCTGGCCGATGATGATGTGGTGGCGGAGCCGGCACGCCTGCGTTGGCTGCTGCAGCACGGGGCCAACCCCGAGGCGCGCCAGCCGACCGGAGCCATGCCGGTACCGGCGCGACTGCAGCAAGGCATTGCCGCGATCCCGGTGCTGCAGCTGTTGTTCGCCGCTGGCGCATCGCCGGCCGGTGCCGGCGGGCTGGCCAGCTTCCTCGCCGCCTGCACCAGCGCCACCCCCGGCCATCCCGGTGAAACCTTTGCACTGGAACTGCTGGAGCGCGGTGCTGATCCATTCGCCGCCGGGCATACCGCCTCTGCACCGTTGTTGCACGCGGTGCGCCTGGGTTGGGATGGCTTGCTGCAGCGGTTACTGCAGCTGGGCGTGGATCCGGAGGTGTGTGACAACCGCGGCATGGCGGCCCTGCACCATGCCGCCACGCTGGGCCGACAGCACGCACTGAAGCTGCTGGTAGCACATGGTGCAGCCCCGGACCGGCGGGCTGCCGACGGCCAGACGCCGCTCGGTATCGCCTTGGCCAGCGGTCAGCGCGCGTTGGTGGACTGGCTGGATTGGCCCAACTGGCCGCTGCCACATCGCCGCTTGCAGGCATCCGATCTGCCGGCTGCGGCAATCACCGGCGACCTGC
>DAORUL010000112.1:0-5274 GCA_035433165.1 Thermomonas sp.
TCGATGCGGTAGCGGTACAGGCCAGGCGCGATGCCTTCCACCCGCTGCACGATCAGATAGCACTCGGTGGGATGCAGCGCGCCGCCGGACGGGCTGGTGCGCTTGACCACATCGAAGCCCGGTGCAGGATGGCCCATGCCGCGCGCGCCGAACACACGCGCCAGCAGTTGCGAGAAAGTCGCCAGCGGCACGCCGGCAGCACGGTCGTAATTGCGGCAGGTGGCGCGGCTGTCGAGCAGATGATCGAAGTCGTCGCGGACGCTGCGCGGCAACGCCACGGCGGCCTTTGCATCCAGCACTGGCGACTCGCACGGCGGCGGCGCGCCATGTTGTTGCAACAAGCCTTCATTGCTGTCCAGATTTTGCTCGGCCATGCCCGCCGGCCCATCCACGCCTTGCCAGCGCGTGGCCAGATGCGCCACCGCCGATGCGGGATACCAGCCCTGTGCGCGAAAGCCGGTGTCATTCACTTCTGCCGTCGCTTGCGGCTGTGCCTGCAGCAACCCGTCGGCCAGCAGTGTGTCCACTGCATCGGCACCAAACTGCGCATCCAGACCGTCGCGTTCGATCCAGTCCAGCGCACCCAGCGCGCCCAAGAGCGGCACATGTGCGGCCTCCAGTTCAACTGCCGCCGGCAGATGCGGCGCATGCGCGAACCATGCCAAGCGCGACACAACCCCGGTGCCGCCGGTCAACAGATCGTCCAATTGGAAGCTCGCCAACTCGCGCGGCTCCAGCCACACCGTCGCACAGCGCCTAACCTGCATTGCACACTCCCTCTAAACACTTGGGTGCTATTGTCCACGCTCCATTCACCGAGGGGGAATTCCGTGGCACAAGACAAAATCCCGCCGGCCGGTCTGCATCCGCAACTGGTCAAGAAGCTTCTGGACAATCTCGAAAGCAACGACGAGTTTCGGCAACAGTTCCAGGAATCGCCGGAGCAAGCACTGCGCTCGCTGGGCTATACCGATCCAACATCATGCTTGGCACTGAAAGCTGGGCAGTCACTGGCATCACCGGAGCAAATCAAGTCGCAACGAGCCAAGCTCGAAAGCGCAATGACGCAGATTCAGTCTGCCGAATGCGTCTTGTCGATGCAGAAAGGTACTTGAGTGAAACAGCCGTAGCGCCGGTACACCCGACTGCTACGGCACCTTTCCTGCGGCCGGCAGCGTGGCATTGAAGAATCGCAATACCTCGCTAGTGGTCGATTCTGCATAGATGCGACCGCGATGTTCAGCCAGCCATTTGGCTTGCTCCTGCACCAGCGTTGCATCACCCGCTGCCGATGCCGCGCGCATCAAAGCCCAATGCACCACCACCAGAGCGGTCTCCTGCCGCGCCAATGGCTGCAAGCGCGCAAGCGCCTCTTGTGGCTTGCCCGCCATGCGCTCCTGCTCCGCTAGCACCACCTGCCGAAGCTGACCCACTGTCGGATAGTCGCGTACCACCTGACTACCCTCTGTTTGCCGCAGCAGATTCGCCACGGTCGCACGGTCTTCTCGGGATGCTGCGAGCAAACCCGCATACAGCCGAAGTTCCGTGGAAATGGGCGGATAGAGCGCATCGCCATCTGCGCCCCTGGCCTTCACCGCCACCAACAAGTCCTGCACTGCCTGACCGGCATTTTCCTGTCCGGATAGCACATCCGCACTGGTGATAGCAGCGCGTGCGCGCAGGTATTCCAGCACATCGCCTGCGGCTTCTGCATCTGCTTGCCAGCTCCGTGCAGACACCGTCGCCTGTGACCATTGCTTGCGACCCAACCATGTCACCACTGCGATATCGCGCTGTCTCCCGCTGCTGCCATTGGCGCTTTCCGAATAGACCTTATCCGCCTTCGCATACTGGCCGCGCGCGTCGTATGCGAGCGCGTAGTAATCGCCCCACGCCGAGAAGCCACCACTCCTTGCCGCAGCAAAGGACGACAATGCCGCGTCGAATTTTTCCTGTCCGAGCAAGTAGACGCCCAGCATGTAACGAGAACGGGCGATGCTTTCATGTTGGGGCTTCAACGTACCGCGTATCAACGCCTCCGCCATCCGGAAATCATTGCGCTGATGCCATTGGTTGGTCGCCAATCTCGCCATGGTCCGGTAGTCGTCCGGGTACAGCGCCAGATATTCCTGGGCCTTGCGGAAATAAGCCTGCGGGCCGCTGTGCTGGGCCAACATCAGCTCGACCATCTGGCGCTCCTGCGGCGACAACCGCTGCGGTAGCGCCAGCGCCTTGCGCCACTCCGCATCAGCCAATGCCACCTCACCCAGCGATGCATGCAGCCGCGCGATATCGGCATGCGCCAGCGCGAACTGCGGATCCAGCTGCAAGGCGCGCCGATACAAGCCCAATGCCTGTTCGCGGTTTTGCGTGGTGTTGACGATACTGCGTGCCACCGCAAACGCCTTCAACGCATCCAGGCTGGGGGTGGCTACATTCGGCAGCGGCACCGAGGTCTTTTGCACGTTCTGCAACGCCTCACCCAGTTTGCCGCGTAACTGGTCGGTGACCTGGTCGATCGAGCCCAGCACCGATTCGGTGCCGCGCCCATCGGCCATCACGGCGTACACCGTGGTTTGCGTGCGCGGGTCGATGACTTCGGCGCTGACCCGCAGGCGGCCACCCACTTCGGCCACGGTGGGCAGCAGCAGTGCGCGTGCGCCATCGCGCAGGGCGATTTCCGAACCCAGCGCGCGGTCCACCGCCATATCCGGCTTGCGCTGCATATTGCCCAGCGTTTCGCGCACTTTCAGATCCGACAGCACATTGACGTAGCGCGACTGCTCCAGGCTGATGCGGAACGCCTGCTCCAGCGACTCATCCAGACGCGGGTCACCGGTCAGGTTGCGCAGATCGCCCACCACCACCCAATCGCGCTCGGCAAATGCAATCGCCGGTTGCGGGTGCATCAAAAACCACACGCCAAATGCCAACCCGGCCGCCATCAGTGCCTCGGCGGCCAAAGCCACCGGCCGCCGCCACAGCGGCAGGTCCCGCCATGCCTTGGGGGTATGCGCCGGCATCCGCAGCGGGGCCAGCCCGGGCTCGCCCACTTCGAACACCTCCTGCGCTTCCGGCAGGCCTTTGAAGCGCCAGCGGCCGTAGGTTTTCCACACCAGGGTGTCGCCGCGCGTACCCAACTCGCGCGCGGCGCGATGCGCCAGCGGTTCGGCGGTGGCCGACAGCAGAATTTGCCCCGGCCGCGCCAGGTTCATCAAGCGCGCCGCCAAGGGTTTGGCCAAGCCTTCCACTTCCACCGGCTTGGCACCCAGCGCCACCGCGTCGTGGCTGTTTTCCCATTGCAACACTTCGCCCACATGCAGGCCGGCGCGCACTTGCAAGGCCTGCTTCAAACCCAGCTCGCGGCCCAAGTCACGCAGGCTGCGGGCATAGTCCAAGGCAAAGCCCAGCCCGTCGATGGGGCGTTCGAAAATCAACAGCAGGCCATCGCTGCGGTCGATCAGCCGCCCGCGCCAGCGTTGCTGCAACTCCAGCACGATGCGATCGTGGCTGCGAAACAGTGCGGCAGCGGCGCTATCCCCGATGCGCTCGACCAATTGGGTGGAGTCCACCAGGTCGGTCAGCAATAGCGTGCGCACCTGCGGTTTGCTGGCGCTGTCCATCAAGGCAGCCTCAATCCTGCCACTCGACGCGATCACCGCCCTGATGCTTGGCGCGATACAGCGCAAGGTCGGCTTGTTTGTACCAGTGTTCCCATGCGATTTCGGCATCCGCCGCGACCACACAGGCACCGATGCTGAGCGTGGTCATTTGTGGTGGCCGTTGATGCATCCGCTGCAGGATACGCGCACTTTCGACGATGTAACCGGCGATGCGCTCGGCTTCGTCGCGGCTGTGCCCGTGGATCAACAGACAGAATTCGTCGCCACCCAGGCGGCAGGCGATATCGTCCTGACCGCAGACCGCGCGCAACAAATTCGACACGCTTTGCAAAACACGATCGCCGGCCAAGTGGCCGTGGCCATCGTTGATTTCCTTGAAACGATCGCAATCGACCAGGATCAGGACGCTGTCGGGCAGCTTGCCTGCCATCCGGGCCTGCTCCACATGCGCAACAAAGCCGCGCCGGTTGGTCAGCCCAGTCAATTCATCGGTACGGATCAGGATTTCGGATTGATCCAGTTGCAGCGATGTCGTGCGCAACACATCTAGTGTGTTTTGCAATTCCAGATTGCGCCGGCGCAGGCGGCCGATCAGGGCCTGCTCATTGCACACCACACGCATGATCGCGCGCCGCAGGAATTTGGCCAGCTGCTTGGGGTCGCGGTCGGCCAAACGGTCGAATTCATCGCGCCCCAGTTCCAGCAGCACACCCGCCTGGGTCATCACCGCATGGGCACTGCGCGCATGATCGCCAATCAACAAGCCCAGCTCGCCAAAGAACTCGCCCACCCCCAGCGGCTTGCGCACCAGGTCATCGCCAAAGTCCAGTTCAACGGTACCACTGGCGACGACATACATCTCGGCGCCGTGGTCGCCGCGCCGGAACAACACCTCGGCGGCAGCACACTTGCGGGTTTTGGCGACCTGCGCAAACAGCGCGTATTCGGCATCGTCCAGCACCGAGGTGGCCGAAGGAAATTCCTCCAGCCGACTACTTGCACTTTCCAATGGCACGACTACGCGTGCGCTCATGTCCACCGCCCCCATGGCACGAATGCGGCAGGATAGCACTGCATTCATGTCCGTGTGGCAAGCACCCCGCGCCGGCTGCGATGCCGGGCGCGGGGCGGCTGACCTGCATCACGCCGCTGCGCGGGTGTCGTGGAACTGTTCTTCTTCGGTGCTGCCCTTCAGCGCCACCGTCGAGCTTTGCCCGCCCTGGATGGTTTGGGTGATGGCATCGAAATAGCCGGTGCCCACTTCGCGCTGGTGCTTGACCGCGGTGAAGCCACGCTCGGCGGCCGCGAATTCCTTTTCCTGCAGCTCGACGAAGGCGCTCATCTGCCGGCGCGCATAACCGTGCGCCAGATCGAACATGCCGTAGTTGAGCGCGTGGAAGCCGGCCAAGGTGATGAACTGGAACTTGTAGCCATACGACGCGATTTCTTTCTGGAACTTGGCAATCGTGGCGTCGTCCAGATTCTTCTTCCAGTTGAAACTGGGCGAGCAGTTGTAAGCCAGCAACTTGCCGGGGAACTTGGCGTGGATGGCTTCGGCAAATTTGCGCGCAAATTCCAGATCCGGCTTGCCGGTTTCGCACCACACCAGATCGGCATACGGCGCGTAGGCCAGGCCGCGGCTGATCGCCTG
>DAORUL010000113.1:0-5261 GCA_035433165.1 Thermomonas sp.
CGGTGATGTTCCAATCCAATCGCGTACCCCAAAAGCCGTTATTCGATTTGGTGCGCGTCCAATCGGAGCCGGTGTTGTCGGTATTGCCAGCGCGATAGTCCTGGTTTTCGTACATCGCAAAGAAGAACAGGCGATCTTTCACAATGGGCCCGGACGCCCAGATATTGGCTTTGGTCAAGCTGGATTTGTCACGACTGGCCCGCACATAGGTCGTGGCTGCGGTGGGATGGGTGAACACATGATCATCGGTGGTAGCACTGAACGCTGCCGGCTCGAAGGTCAGCTCCGCGCCACCATGAAATTCATTGCCACCTGCGCGTACTGAAGCATTGACCACGCCACCGGTGCTGCGTCCGAACTCCACCGAATAGCCACCGGTCTTGACCTGGAATTGGTCAAAGAACGCAAACGGCGCACTGGAATTGCCCTGCCGGCGGTAAAAATCCGTGACGTTCAAACCATTGACATAGATTTGATTTTCGGCCACCGAGGAGCCGCCAAACGAAATGCCACCGAACGACGAATTGCCCTTGATGACACCCGGTGCAAGCAACGCTACCGCACCCATGCTCTGATCCACTGGCAACCGCGCCAATTCCTGACGGTCGATGACAGTGGCGGTTTCCGTGCTGTGCACGTCCACCCGATTCACCACGCCACTACCGATCACCTGCACGGTTTCCAAGTCGGTTGGGTTGCCTTCGGATTTCAGATTGACCGTGGTGGTGTTGCCCAAGTCAACCGAAAACGCGATGGGATTGCCCTTGCCTGTTGCCAGCGTGTAACTGCCCGGCGGCAACTGACCGATGCGATACGTGCCGTCCTTGTTGACCGTTGTTGTACGGCTTTGCCCGGTGGTGGCACTGGTGACGGTGATGATGTCACCGGCATTCGCACGCCCCGCCACACCGCCAGTTGCGGTTTGTGCCAGCGCAGGTACCGATGCCAGCGAGGCAATGCACAGCCCCATGGCAATACTCAAAATGGATTTACGCATGGTGCGGGTATTGCTCATGATGTTTCCCCGATCGGTGTCCGATGTATGTGTGAACGGCAGCAGCATCCAAGCCGAAGCCCCCTTGGCGCTGCAAGACACGGCAGATGTAACACCGCACGAATCCACTTGTCAATAATTTATTCTTTACGTATAAATATTTTGAATCACATATTCTGTGGCATGCGTTTCCTGCACACTAGGCAGCGCGTTGCCCAATGCACAGACAGCAGCACACACTTGCAAGGCTTACCCGTAAAGGATTGGCATGACCCCCCTCCGCACCTCGCTCCACCCGTCCTGCCACCGGCACCTGCTGGTGGCAGCGTTGTTGCTTGCCATCGTTCCCGCAGCCGCCCGCACGCCATCGGCAAGCCCGCTGCCACTGCCTGCCAGCGGGGTCATTGGTGTACAAGACGCACAGCTGAGCCCCGCGTTCTGGCTGGCACGTACCCTGCAGCCCGCGCAGGTGCTGCTGACGCCGCAACAGATCGAAGCGCGGAATGCGCGACTGTTGCGCGACGACCCTTCCATGCACGACTTGACCGCGTTGCCGGCCAGTTTGACGGGTGCACAAGTGCGCACCTGGATCGAGCAGTCAGCATCGCCTCCAGCCAAGCCACTGTGGGATGAAGCCGGCAATCCAATTCCACAAGCGACGCTGGATGCCATCGTCGCCAATCGCGCGCTGTCCGTACTCCCGGCCAATCAAGCCACGCGCTATGGCATGGCCGTGCACCGCACTGCACTGCGCACCTTTCCGACCACCTTGCGGGTATTTTCCAGCCAGGGTGAAACCGATATCGACCGTTTCCAGGAAAGCGCGCTGTTCCCCGGTGACGCCGTGGTCATCACCCAATCCAGCGCCGATGGCCAGTGGTTTTTCGTGCTCAGCCAGCGCTACGCGGCATGGGCGGAGGCCAGTGCAATTGCCGAAGGTGAGCGCAATACCGTACTGGGCTATGCCAGCCGCGCGCCGTTTCGCATCATCACCGGGGCCAAGCCGCGCACGCTGTTCACCCGCGAGCAACCGCGCCTGTCCGAGCTGCAATTGGACATGGGCACGCGCATTCCGTTGGCAGATGTCGCCGTGAATAAGCCGGTCAACGGCCAGCATCCGTACACGTCGTGGATCCTCGACCTGCCGATGCGCGACGACGCCGGCCGCCTTGCCTTCGCACCCGCGCTGTTGCAGAAGAACACCGATAGCGCCGCCGCCGCACTGCCCCTCACCCGCGCCAATGTGATTCGCCAGGCTTTCAAATTCCTCGGTGAACGCTACGGCTGGGGGCATAGCTACAACGGCCGCGATTGCAGCGGCTTCGTGTCCGATGTGTATCGCAGCATGGGCGTGCAAATGCCACGCAATACCAGCGCGCAAGCGGTCAGCCCGGTATTTTCACGCACCCATTTTGATGACCACACCACCCGCCAGCAGCGCATGGCCGCAGTTGCCGCGCTAGACGTCGGCGATCTGATTTACATCCCCGGCCACGTGATGCTGTTTTTGGGCCGCATCAATGGTGCCCCGTATGTCATCCATGACACCAATGGCGGCAGTTTTCTTGACAGGGATGGCACACTGCGCAGCATGCATTTGAACGGCGTATCCGTCACCCCGCTCCTGCCACTGCGCTTTGACAAGGACACCGACTACGTGGATCGCATCACCAATATCGTGCGGGTGGGCAAACTCCAATGAAGGCCATGCCATGAAGATCACCAACATCCGCTTTGGCATGCTGCGCGTGCCGCTGAAAACTCCTTTCAAAACCGCGTTGCGCGTGGTCGATCAAGTCGAAGACGTGGTGGTGATGGTGCACACCAATGATGGTCATGTTGGCTATGGCAGTGCCCCTGCGACTGCCGTCATCACCGGCGACACCCACGGCTCCATCGTCGAAGCGGTACGCCATTACATCGCCCCGCGATTGATTGGCCAGGAGATTGCCAACCTCAATCATCTGGCCGCACTGGTGCAGTCTTCCATGGAGAAAAACACCAGCGCCAAAGCGGCGGTGGAGATTGCGCTGTATGACTTGTGGGGGCAGCTGTACGGCGCGCCGCTGTACCAGTTGCTGGGCGGCGGCGAGCCGGCCATTACCACCGACATCACCATCAGCGTGGACTACATCGACAAGATGGTGGCCGACTCGCTGGCAGCGGTGGATCGCGGCTTTGAATCGCTGAAAATCAAGGTAGGCAAAGACATCGGCCTGGATATCGAGCGCACCAAGGCCATCCACGCCGCCGTGGAAGGCCGTGCCCTGCTGCGACTGGATGCCAATCAGGGCTGGACGGCGAAGCAGGCGGTGTACGCGTTGCAAACCCTGGAAGATGCGGGCGTGAAGCTCGAACTGGTCGAACAACCGGTAAAGGCGCACGACCTGGCCGGCTTGCGCTATGTCACCGAGCGCGTGCATACGCCGGTGATGGCCGATGAAAGCGTGTTCGGCCCGCGCGAGGTGGTGGAGCTGATTCGCATGCGTGCCGCTGATATCGTCAACATCAAGCTGATGAAAACCGGCGGCATTTCCAATGCCATCAAAATTGCCGATATTTGCAGCTTGTATGGCATGGACTGCATGATTGGCTGCATGCTGGAATCCAGTATCGGCGTTGCCGCCGCCGTGCATTTGGCAGTGGCCAAGTCCGACGTGATCAGCAAGGTGGATCTGGATGGCCCCTCGTTGAGCCAATACGACCCGGTGACCAGCGGCGTGCTATTCAACGAATCGGAGATCAGTGTGACCAATGCGCCGGGACTGGGGATTTCCCATATCGAGGGTTTGATGCCCGCCAACGACCTGGCCGCATGAGGGTGCACACATGAGACTGCTCGCATGAGACTTCGCGCATGAGCACGGCGCTGGTCATTCTGCGTTCCGAGCGCGACCGCATGTCGGCGATCGAGCGCCGCATCGCCGACTTCATTTTGGAAAACGCACACCTGCTGCGCGACTACAGCTCGCAGCAGTTGGCCAATGCGTTGGGCATCAGTCAATCCAGCGTGGTCAAGTTCTGTCAGAAACTGGGCTTCAAGGGCTACCCCGATCTCAAACTGGCAATCAGCGAAGCAGTGATCCGCGCCGACAGCAACGGCGGCACACCTCCGCTGCCGGAAGGGACACCGGCAGTGGCCGCGCAAGGCTATGACTTGTGGCTGCGCAAATCAGAAGCTGAAGCAGCCACCCGCTTGATCAACCCACCCGGCACGCTCACCGCGGTGGCGGAGACACTGGGCCGCGCCGGTACCGTGTTTATCGTCGGCATGGGCGAAGATGATCTGCACGCGCGCGCGTTGGCGCTCCGGCTTGCGCAGCTGGGCATTCTGACTGTGCACAATTTCGATGCTGCGCACATGACCGCCAGCCTGTCCGCGGCAAAACCAAACGACGTGTTGCTGGCGTTTTCCGAACACGGCCTGCAACCGGCACTGTGCCAACTGGCACAACACATGCGCGCGCAACGCGGCAAAGTGATTACGGTGACCCGCCACAGCGCCAACGCCTTGCGCGCACTGGCTGACCAGACGCTGCTAGTGGCCGCGCACGACGAGCGCCCGCAAATCGAACGCCTGCTGTATCACTCGGCGCTGCAACATTTACTGGACCGGCTGTTCATCCGTTTGTACGAAACCGATGCCGCCCGCCGCACACGTCTGCAAGAAACCCTGGAACGTCAAAAGGGGACGGAGGCAATCAAGTGTGCCTGATTGCCTCCGTCCCCTTTTGCTGCTCGGTAGCCCACTGATGCCAATCCTCCGCACTGCCTCCGCGCTGCTTGTGCTGTCACTCGCCGCCTGCACGCACTTCCCCGCCGTTTCCAATGCAAACCGCTGGGCCAATGCCCAGCAACTCGTCTTGGTAACTGCTACCGATTGGAATGCAACCGGTGGCCAGCTGCGCCGCTTTGATCGCAACAACGGCCATTGGGTGCAAGTGGGCGATGCGGTGCCGGTGATGCTGGGCCGCACCGGCAGTGCGTGGGGCATCGGTTTGAATGCGCAACGCAGCGATGGCCCGGTCAAGCAGGAAGGCGATGGCAAAGCACCGGCCGGCGTGTTCGCCATCGGTACCGCATTTGGCTATGCCGCCAGCGCGACCACCGGCCTGCCCTATCAGGCGATGAGCATCAATGATTGGTGCATCGACGTGCCGGCATCGAACTACTACAACCAGATCATCGACCGCAGCCTGGTGAAAGCCCCGCATCTGGATGAATCCAGCGAGCCGATGCGGCGCGATCTGCATGCCGATGGCGACCA
>DAORUL010000114.1:0-5235 GCA_035433165.1 Thermomonas sp.
GCATCCGCATCGAGGACGATGTGGTGTGCACCGAGGGCGCACCCATCAATCTGACGCGTGAGGCGTTTGCAGCTTTATAAAAATCGGGGGCGCTGCGGGGCTGGTAGGGGTGCGTTCGAGCGCACCATGGAGGGTGCGCGGCCGCGAATCGTAGCTGGACGCGAAGCCTGAGCGGCGAATGCACCCCTACCAGCCCCGCAGCGCCGCGAGCTCAGCCCGCCATCAACCCCTCGACATCCCCTGCGCTGCGTTCCAACGCAGCGGTCAGTACACGGTGGCCCTCGCGGGTAATCAGCACATCATCTTCAATCCGAATCCCGATCCCGCGCCACTGCGCCGCCACCGACGTATCGTCGGGCGGGATATACAGCCCAGGCTCGATGGTGAACACCATTCCCGGCTCCAACAGGCGCGACGCGCCATCGATGCGGTACTCGCCCACATCGTGCACATCCAGCCCCAACCAGTGCCCGGTCTTGTGGCGATAAAACCGCTTGTAGTCGCCATTGGCAACCACCTTTTCAAGGGTGCCCTTGAGCAAACCCAGCGACAGCAAACCCTCTGCCAGCGTGGCCACTGCCGCGTCATGACCGGCCTCGTAAGGCACGCCCGGGCGCGCCTGCGCCAATGCAGCCGCTTGTGCCGCGCACACCAGCGTGTGCAGCGCACGCTGCGGCTTGCTGAAACGGCCATTGGCCGGAAACGTGCGCGTGATGTCCGCCGCATAGCCGGCGTATTCGGCACCGGCATCGATTAGCACCAACTCGCCGTCGCGGCATTTCGCTGCATTATCGCGATAGTGCAGCACACAAGCGTTGGCACCACTGCCCACGATGCTGGCATAGGCTGGCTGCGCGCCGTGCTTGCGGAATACGTATTCCAACTCTGCCTGCAATTCAAACTCATGCATGCCGACGCGGGCGGCACGCATCGCCGCACGATGCGCTTCGATACTGATATCGGCCGCTTTCTGCATCATGCGGATCTCATCGGCCGATTTGAACAAACGCAGCTCATCCAGCAAATGCCCCAGCTCAAGGAATTCCTGCGGCGGCTGCGCGCCCTGCCGCACCTGGGCGCGCACACGGTTGATCCAGCCGATCAATTTCAGGTCAAAGTCGGCATCGCGCCCGAGGTGATAGTGCACGCGCCGGCGACCTTCCAACAGCCCCGGCAGGATGTCGTCGATGTCGGCAATCGGGTAGGCATCGTCCAATCCCAACGCAGCCACAGCCCCTTCCGGCCCCAGGCGCGACCCATCCCATGCTTCGCGCTGCAGATCGCGCTCGCGGCAAAACAAAATCGCCTCGCCGTGTTTACGGCCCGGCACCAAGGCCAGTACCGCCTCGGGCTCATCACAGCCGGTGAGGTACCAAAAATCCGAGTCCTGCCGATATGGATAATGCGTGTCGCGACTGCGCACACGTTCCGGTGCTGCCGGCAAAATCAGGATCGACCCCTCCCCTGCCGCCTGCATCAGTTGTTGGCGTCGCCGCGCAAAATGCTTGCGATCACTCACCGGCAAGCTGCTCCGTCAGTGCAGACGCTGCCGCTGCTGCGTACCCAACACACAGTCGGCGTGCAACAACAACACTGCCATGCGCAGGTATTCCTCGATTTCGGCCAAGGCTTCCTCGTCATCGTCCTGCTCACCCTCCTCCAGCTGCGCGCCGCCCAGATTGGCCAGATCAGCCAAGGCCTCCTGCGCTTCCTCGGACAAGGTGGTTTGGCCCAAGGCCAGCCCGAACCCGCCCAAAAAGGCACGGCACCACGCAAACAACTCCGCCGCACGCACGCTCACGGCAGCGTCCTCTGGCAGCAGCATTTGAAAACCGAAGTCCGGATCCCGCAACTGGTCAACGCTGGCGCTGCGCAAGCGATCCAGCGCATCCCCGGCCGCCGGTGCTGGCAATGCCGAATCCACCATCACCCGCGCTGGCCAGTCGGCCACATCCGCACCGCCCGCCGCCAGCCAGCCACACAGGCTGCCATGCAATTCGGCAGGGCTGCTGGCCAACGCCAAGCGATTGGCGGCCTGCGCCACTTCGGTCCAGCCCGGCAACTCGTTCTCGCTCACGCGCACAATCTCGGCGAAGGGATATGCGAGTGTAGCAATCGCCGCCCAGGCTTGTTGTCTTCCGGTTGCCTTGCTCTACACTCGACACATGGGGAAAGAGCTGTTTCCAGCGGCAGGAACAATCCTTGGCAGCGCACCACGTACGCTGGCGACAATGCCTGTGGTTGCGGTTTCTGGCAGTTTGCCCGACAGCCACTATTTGTTGCTGATTCTGGCCGCCCTGGTGTTGGTGCTGGCCGGCACAACCCTGATCAATTATCGTCGTCGTGAACGCGTGCAACGCGAACACTTGGCGGAGACCCGTGAGCGTGAACAGCGCCTGCGTCTGTCGCTATGGGCGTCCAACGAGCTGTACTGGCAGTACGACTTGCGCACACGGGAACTGGAAACCACCCGGGTACTGCCAGACCAAGCCAACGACTTGGTGGTGTACAGCATTCTCGACGCCAACCCGCAAATCCATCCCGATGATCTGCAGGATGTACTGCAGCGCTTGCGCGAATACTTGCAGGGCAAGTCTGCGATTTTCCTCTCCGAACATCGCATGCAAGGGGACGCCGGGCAGTGGCAATGGATGCTGCTACGCGGCCGTGCAGTCGAGCATTCTGATGATGGCCGGGTGGTACGCATCGCCGGCACGGCGCGCAATATTGATTCACTCAGGGAGTTGGAAAGCCAACGCCAGATTGCCGCCAAGGTGATGCACAGCATGGCCGAGTCGGTCGCCGTGCTGGATGCACAATTTCACTTCGTGACCGTCAATCCGGCGTTCACTCAAATGACAGGCTATGCCGCTGAAGAGGTGGTGGGTGAAGATGCGGCGCTGATCAACTCCCCCCGCCACGACCCCCAATTCTATCTGGATGCTCGCAACGCCCTGCGCAGCAACGGTAGCTGGGTGGGCAACATGTGGCAGCAACGCAAGGACGGCAGCGTGGTGCTGTGCGCAATCCAGTGCAACCAGATCGAGCCATCGGGCGCTGCTGCCCCACTGTATGTACTGGTAGCCAATGACATCACCGAGCGCCACCGGATCGAGCAAGAGCTGCGCTATCTGGCCAATTTCGACACCCTGACCGGCCTTCCCAATCGCACCTTGCTGGCCGAACGCCTGTCGCGCGCCATCGTCAACGCACGCCGCAATGGCAGCAAATTGGCATTGCTGTTTCTTGATTTGGATAACTTCAAGGATGTCAACGATTCGCTGGGGCACGCCACTGGCGACCGCGTGTTGCGCGCAGCCGCGCAACGCCTGCAAGAAGTGGTGGGCGAACAGCGCACAGTTGCGCGGGTCAGTGGCGATGAGTTCACCGCACTGCTGGAGGATCTGCACGATGCTTCCGAGGCTGAAGCATGTGCGCAACGCATACTGACTGCATTTGATGCACCGCTGCGGCTGGATGACCGCCTCGAATTCACCATCACGCCCTCGATTGGCATCAGCCTGTTCCCGGAACATGCCCAGGTACCCACCGATCTACTCAAATACGCCGATACCGCGATGTATCACGCCAAGGCTGCCGGCAAACGCACCTGCATTTGCTACACCGACAGCATGGCCGTGGATCTGCGCAGGCGCGCACATCTGATCAGCTCGCTGCGGCGCGTGGTGGAACGCGGTGAATTGCGCCTGGTATTTCAGCCGCAGCAAGTGCTGGCCGATGGCCGCATCGATGCAGTGGAAGCATTGCTGCGTTGGGATAGCCCGGAACATGGCTCGATCCTGCCCGATCAATTCATCCCGTTGGCAGAAGACTGCGGTGCCATTCTTCCCATTGGCGAATGGGTGTTGCAAGAAGCGTGTCGCACACTGGCCGCTTGGCAGCGTGCCGGTGTCAGCACGCAGCTTTCGGTGTCGGTCAACGTATCGGCGCTTCAGTTTCTGCGCAGCGATCTGACGCAAACCGTCCATGCCGCGCTCACACAAAGTCAGTTGCCACCCAGTGCATTGGAATTGGAGTTGACCGAAAGCGTGCTGATGGCAAATGCCGATGTGGCCACTGAGCGGTTGCAGGCCTTTCGTGAGATGGGGGTCTCGGTTGCGGTGGATGATTTCGGCACCGGCTATTCGTCGCTGGCCTATCTGCACCGCCTGCCGATCAATACCCTGAAGATCGACAAAGCATTCATCGACGGCCTGCAATTGGCCGGTGACAGCGAAGACACCACCATCACCACCACCATCATCGCAATGGCCCGATCACTGGGTTTGCTGGTGGTCGCCGAGGGCGTGGAAACCCCCGAGCAACTGACCTTCTTGCAACAACAGCACTGTGATCTTGCGCAGGGCTATCTGATTTCTCCTCCATTGGAGGCGGATGCCTGCCTGCGCTTTATTCTTGATGTTCAGCAGCGCGCTGCCCGGCAAGCGCCGGCGCAGCCCGCCACGCATCTTGACCCAGCACTGCCACCTGCCTAAGGTGGGCGGATGACAAACCGCGACCTGCATGCTGAATTGCACAAACTGCTGGCACGCATCGACTTGCTTGCCGTACGCACGCAACGCCTGCACGACGAAAACCGCAGCCTGCGCCAGCAAGTGGAGCAAATGAGCGGCGAGCGTGCGCAACTGCTCAGCAAGCAGGAACAAGCACGCAGCCGGGTGGAAGCGATGATTGGCCGCCTGAAATCGCTGGAGCAACACACATGAGCGAGCCGGTCACCGTCCGCATTCTGGACCGCGAATACACCGTGGGCGTGAGCGATGATGAACGCGATTCGCTCACCGCAGCGGCACGCATGCTGGATGCGCGCATGCGCGAGCTGCGCGGCGGCAACAAGATGGTGGCCCCCGACCGGCTGGCGGTGTTGACCGCACTCAACTTGGCGCACGAATTGCAACAAAGCCAAGCGCCGGCAACACCGCGCAGCGGCGATCCCTTCGCCCTGCTGGATGACGCCAATCGCAAACTGGATGCGCTGCTGGCGGCAAGCTGAACCACGCAGTCGGCAGCCCACCTTTCTGCTTCACTAATCGGCAACGCCAGCTATACTGGCCACGTCCTCTGCTGTGAGCGACAGCGCGCGCAACATTCACCTTGTCCCTTAATGACGACCACGGGGACGCATTGGTTGCCGGGAGTGCAAGTCCGCTTCGTGCGGAAAGCCCGATGGCCGCCACGCGTTCCCACTTGAACCCCGGGTTCAAGGTCGTTTCG
>DAORUL010000115.1:0-5181 GCA_035433165.1 Thermomonas sp.
TTGTTGCGGATGTCGTCAGTCATGGCAGTGCAAATGGCGCGGCGGGGCGTGCATGATAGCGCGGGAAAGAAAAAGGGGCCTCATTCGAAGCCCCTATGTATCTTGAAAATTCAACAAATACTAATTTTTACGGTAATCGGTGACGTAACCACTGAAGATTTGCATGATCGTGGTATTACTCATGCCGGGATGCGCCTGCGCAAAGTCATTGAAAATGCGGGTAGCACGGCGGTCACCCTTCGCGTATGCCGCAAAAATGGCACCCGCCAAATATTCTGGCGGGTGATCCGTGCTCAAGGAGTACTGCATCCTGCCATTCGTATATATCGCAAAAGGATTATTACTGCCTCGCATTGCCGCAGAAATCTCGACATAAACGGGCAGCGCAATCGCTGCGCGCGGATCATCACCATTGCGCAGCTTGCTTTCATCTAATCCATTGATGGCCAAGATGGCATTATCAAGTTGGCGATTGGGGTACAGCAGCTTGGCCATGGGATCACCCGCATCGACCATTGCCTTCAATTCCGCATCGCTCAGCTTGGCCGCCGCCAGAAAATCCTGAGGCAACGGCATCCCCCAATTGACGCATCATTTTCAGCTCGGAAGCGTCGTTGTACGCCAAAACACCGAAATACTCGGTATTCAGGCGATCAAGGTAAGTCCGCTCATCCGGCGTCAATGCGGCCAGCAAAGCATCCCAAGTTTCCGCCTTGAAGCGCGGATCATTGGCATAGCTTGCGCCAAGAGCATGAGGGGACTTACGCCCCTCCATGTTTGAATGTGCAACGGCCGCATCGTGTTGAGCAGAAGTATGCTTGATTGGCTTGGCAACTTCCCCTGCCCCCCCTTTACAACCAATCATCAATAACGCGCACAGCACCAGTGGAAACATTAAAGGCTTCATCATTTACGCCCTACATCCATTACTGCGCATATCTTTTGCAAATAAAGCACAACTTCGATCCTCAACTGAACTGTTGTATGTTTTTTCCGCCGCACTGGAAACCTTAACAATACCGGCATACACATCAGCCCAGCCATCACAGAGTGCATCACCTCCACATTGGGCATACATATTGAGTTGAAATGCCGTGGCGCAACCTGCTTTTCCCTCAGCTGCCGTATAGCACCGATCATGCTCATTGCAAGCGGCCAGAAAGCTGACGCCGTCACGCGGCGCATCCAGTTCACCGGAATAGTTGTGTCCTCCTGCAAAACCTGCAACCGCGCTCAGCAGGGCGTTCTTCCATCCACCAAGACCGCAACCATTAGGCTGCCAGGCGGGTTGCCCAAACATTACGATACCAGGAGATGCGGGTGGCACTGCCAAATTACAACCTGAAGGCTTATCTTTGGCCAGCATCGCACAGAATTGTTCTTTGTCGACGTTGAGTGATACGCCGCCGCCAGCCTCTCCCATTTCAGGCTGGTTGGTGTTGTACCGGATTGTGTTTTCGAAAACAATATTACCGCAAGCCGAGCCTGAGCATATTACTTTCCAGCCATCTATTGTAGTTCCATGCACAATTACTGAATTGAGATTTTTTGGCCCATCCGCAAAAGCGGATCCAACAGAACCGATCAATAATACTACTGAAATTGCAACCCTCATTCCCCGAAACATTACCCCGCCCCCAAAAGTGAAGGCAGCAAACTACCCCCCACGGATATTCGTCAATATTGACGACGAAGTGACTTTATGAGTCAGCAATCAAATCTGTTGGTTTCGCAGCGTTTAAATCAAGCAGTTCCTGTGGTGCGCATCGCCCCACCCAGCAGCCGCGCCGGCAGCATCAGCAGCGCATGCAAAAATGCGAACAGCGCCGAAAACGTGATGCCCACCAGCCGGAACGGCAATGCCAGCAGCCACAGCAGTGGCCACAACACCAGCGCAAGCAGCGCCAGTGGCCAGCACAGCACCCATAGCAGGCACCACAGCAGCAGGAGAGCCAGGGTTTTCATCACAGTCGTTGCGCCTGTAGAACGCTGCACCTGCAGCGGTTTGCACGATGCAAGCGTGCGCCCGGTGCGGCAAGCGTTTTGCGACGAAACAAGGATAGGCGCGACGAAGTGGCCCCGCACCTGCTACGGGAAGCGCTGCCCTGGCACCAATGCTGGCTGGAGACGGGGACGATGCGGGGGGGCTTGAGCTGGGTTAAACCCAATTCGCAAGCCGCAAGCTCGGCACGCGCTTGAATTCGCGCAGGTTGTTGGTCACCAGCACTACGCCCAGTGCCAATGCGTGGCTGGCGATCAGTATGTCCAGCGACCCGATGGGGGTGCCGTTCTTTTCCAGATGCGCGCGGGCCTTGCCAGTATCACCGGCGGCGAACTGCATTTTGGCGTCACCAAGAGTGGATCAACGCGCAACCTGCATGCGCTGGAAAAATTTCTTGGCCCACCTGCAATTTTGCGAAGTGCTTGAAGACGGCTTCGGGCTGACGGTTGATGAGGATGCAATTGCTTGATGAAAGGGCGGCTAACCCCCCACACGCACCAGCGCGGCATCAATGCTGGCCGTGGATGCCAACGTGCCAAAGCTGGCTGCATGCGCTGGTGCCAAGCGGCTGGCGCACCAGTCAGAGGCCAGCGGATTGTGTGCACGCAGCAGGGTTGCGCCTTGCAGCAGCAGTGCCATGCGTTCGACCAGGCGGCGCGCGTCGGCTTGATCCACGGGGCCGGCCAGCATCGCCATGCCGGCCTCGAATGCGGCATCGAAATGCGCATCAACGCCTTTCGCCTGTTCGAGCTCGGCGCGCAGTGCGTGCAGGGTTTCCGGTTCGCGCGCCAGCGCGCGCAGCACGTCGAGGCATTGGATATTGCTGCAGCCTTCCCAGATCGCGTTGAGCGGGGATTGCCGAAACAAGCGCGGCATCTGCGAGTCTTCGATGTAGCCGATCCCGCCGAAACATTCCTGCGCTTCGGCGGCCACCGTGGATGCGCGTTTGCACACCCAGAATTTGCCGATGGCGGTGGCCACCCGCGCCAATGCGGCTTCGTGCTTGTTGTGCGCGGCACGATCCACCGCACCAGCCACGCGCAGCGCCAGGGCGGTGGCGGCTTCGGATTCCAGCACCAGATCGGCGATGACGTTGCGCATCAGCGGTTGTTCGACCAAGCGTTTGCCGAATGCGCTGCGATGGCCCACATGGTGCAGCACGCGGCGCAGCGCCATGCGCATCAAACCGGCTGAGCCCAGCATGCAATCGAGCCGGGTGAACATCACCATTTCCAAAATGGTGGCCACGCCGCGGCCTTCGTCACCGATGCGACAGGCCCAGGCGTTTTCGAATTCAACTTCGGAAGAAGCATTCGACCAATCGCCTTGCTTGTCCTTCAAGCGCAGCAAACGCAGTGCATTGACGCTGCCGTCCGGCCGCCAGCGTGGCAACAGAAAACATGTCAACCCATCCGCTGCCTGCGCCAGCACCAGAAAACCATCGGACATCGGCGCGGAGAAAAACCATTTATGCCCGACCAGCGTGTATTCGCCCTCCGCTGCCAAAGGCGTGGCCACCGTGCTGTTGCTGCGCACGTCGCTGCCGCCCTGTTTTTCGGTCATGCCCATGCCGAGGGTGATGCCTTGCTTGTGCGTGATCGACACGCAGCGGGCGTCATAGTGCGGTGCGGCGGCTTTGTCCGCCCATTCGCGCAACGCAGGCACTGGCTGCAACACCGGCACCGCCGCGTGGGTCATGGTCAGCGGGCAACTACTGCCGGGTTCGGCTTGATAGTGCAAAAAACTGAGCGCCGCACGCGCAACGTGCGCACCGGGGCCAGGCTGCGCCCACGACAATCCTGCGACCCCGTGTTCGATCGCGGTGCCCATGACCTTGTGATAGGCCGGATGAAATTCGACCCGATCCTGCCTGCGTCCATAGGCGTCATAGGCCAGCAGTCGCGGACGATCGCGGTGGGCATCGTCGGCCAAGTGCAACAAGCGGCCACCGGCGAGCGCGCCGTACTCGGCAAGGCGGATGGAAAACGCTTCGCCAGCTTCGCGCAAGACTGCTTCGCGCAGCGCGGCATCGTCGTCCCAGAGATTGTGCGTGCCGAACGGTGGCGGCTGGTTGTCAACAAGGTGGGTGGCGAAAACCGTGTGCATGTCGTGGTGCTCCGATGCATGGCGCATGACTGCTGCAGAATACGCCCGCAATGCGGTCAGCTGCGCGCATGCGGCGCGTGCATCTTCACCTGATCTTGGCAGTCCCCGGTGTAGCCTCAGCGCCCGCTGTTTTGCCCGCATTTCCCAATGACATCTAGCCACCCCGAGCACCCCGAACATGCGCGGCTGCGTGAGGAATCATCCAATCAGGCGCTGCCGCTGGCCCCTGAGCTGGGGGTGAGTCTGCAGGCCGCACGCATGCCGCGCCGGGCCAGCTTGATCGAGCCACGCGTGCTGTGGATATGCGCCTTGGCCATCGTGCTTGGCGGCTGCGCGGCGTTGATCGCGCGGGTATTGGTGGCGCTGATTGCACTGGTGACCAACCTCGCGTTTTTCGGGCGCTGGTCGCTGCAGGCGGTGTCGCCAGCCGACCACCACTTGGGTGCCTGGGTGATCGTGGTGCCGGTGCTGGGCGGCGTGGTGGTGGGGCTGATGGCGCGCTGGGGGTCGCGTGCGATTCGTGGCCACGGCATCCCCGAGGCGATGGAGCAGGTGCTGCTCAACGAATCCAGGATTCCGCCGCGCATCACCTTCCTCAAACCGATCTCGTCGGCGGTCGCCATCGGCACCGGCGGGCCATTTGGTGCCGAAGGCCCGATCATTGCTACCGGTGGCGCACTGGGTTCGTTCATCGGCCAAGTGCTGCACGTCACCGGCCATGAACGCAAAGTGCTGCTGGCCGCCGGTGCGGCCGGTGGCATGACCGCGATCTTTGGTTCGCCGGTGGCCGCCGTGGTGTTGGCGGTGGAGTTGTTGTTGTTCGAATTGCGCGCACGCTCGCTGGTGCCGGTGGCGCTGGCCACGGTGGCGGCCGCCGGTGTGCGCTATGCCACGGTGGGCAGTGCACCGGTGTTTGCGATGCCGGCGGTGGCCGAACCGGGCTTGGCGGCACTGGCCGTGTATGTGCTGTTGGGCGCGGCGATTGGGCTGGTCAGCGTGGGCGTCACGCGCTTGCTGTACGCCATCGAAGACGGCTTTGAACGCTTGCCGATCCACTGGATGTGGTGGCCGGC
>DAORUL010000116.1:0-5167 GCA_035433165.1 Thermomonas sp.
TTGGGCGGCTGGACGCTGCTGCGCGAAAGCGGCCAAACCGGTGGCCGCAGCACGCTGCGCAAATCGCTGTTTGCCGATCAAGCCAGTGCGCTGTTGGCATTGCAAAAAGAACGCGATGCGCAACTGAAAAAAGGCTTTCAACTGATGTTCGCGCAAGGCGCCGATGCGCCGAAGTAGCGCCCTTCCCTTGCCCGCTGCCGCCCGCAGTGAGTGCATACCAACGAGAACTCAACGTGTCCAACGCCATGCACAATGACCCGGCTTTCAACAGCAGATTTCTGCGCGCTCTGCGCCGCGAGCCGGTGGATTGCACGCCGGTCTGGTTGATGCGCCAAGCCGGCCGCTACTTGCCGGAATACCGCGCCACCCGCGCTGCGGCCGGCAGTTTCTTGGGCATGGCGAAGAATCCGGAGATCGCCTGCGAAGTGACCCTGCAACCGCTGCGCCGGTTTCCGCTGGACGCCGCGATCTTGTTTTCCGACATCCTCACCGTGCCCGATGCAATGGGGCTTGGCCTGTACTTCGTTGATGGTGAAGGCCCGAAGTTCGAGCGCCCGGTGCGCAGCGCTGCCGACATCGAAAAACTTGCGGTGCCGGATATGGGCAGCGCATTGCGCTATGTGATGGACGCGGTCTCGCTGATCCGTCGTGAAATGGATGCTTCCATCCCGCTGATCGGGTTTTCTGGCAGCCCGTGGACGCTGGCCTGCTATATGGTGGAAGGCGGCGGCAGCAAGGAGTTTGGCCGCATCAAGGCACTGGCGCTGAACGCACCGGCCCTGATGCACAAGCTGCTCAATGTCGTCACCGATGCGGTGATCGCTTACCTGTCCGCGCAGCACGCAGCCGGTGCGCAGGCGTTGCAGGTGTTCGACACCTGGGGCGGCACGCTGTCGCCGGCGATGTACCGCGAATTCTCGCTGCCGTACCTGGCCCGCATTGCCCGCGAACTGCAACGCGGCGACACCCCGCTGATCCTGTTCGGCAAGGGCAATGCCGTGCATCTGGAAGCGCTGGCGGCCAGCGGCGCGCAAGGCGTGGGTGTGGACTGGACGGTCACCCTGGAAGATGCCGCCCGCCGCATCGGTGGCTCGGTGGCACTGCAAGGCAACATGGACCCGGCCATGCTGTACGGCAGCCCCGACGCGGTGCGTGCGCAAGCGCGCGCGGTGCTGGACAGCTACCGCGACGGCAACGGCGGCTCCCGCGAAGGCCATGTGTTCAACCTTGGCCACGGCATGTCGCCCGACATGAATCCCGAGCACGTCGCCGCGCTGGTGGACGAGGTGCACCGCTACAGCGCGCGCTAAGGATGTGCGGGTGGACGACACCTCCACCCGCCATCCAACACGCGGGGTCAATCAGGCCGCAACACTGCATCCTCGGTGCGCAACAGCACCGCCAACGCCTGCGCCAACAATTCGCCAGTGACGGGCTTGCGCAAAAAGCCGTCGAAGCCGGCGGCGCGGGCGTGTGCTTCGGCGTCGGCATCAGAACGGGCGGTGACCGCGAGCAGCGGCGCATTGAAACCGCGTGCGCGCAGAAGTTTGGCCAAACTCAGCCCGTCCATGCCGGGTAGATCCAGATCCAGCAACGCGGCATCGAAGGTGTGCCGGGTGGTTTCGCCCAACGCCGCCAGTCCGTGTGCGGCATGCACCACTTGATGCCCTTGTGCGCGCAACAAACCTTGCATCACTTCGGCCACGATGGGGTCGTCTTCGACCAAGAGCAGCGACAGTGCCGGGACCGGCGTTGTGACCTTTGGTAGCGATGGGGTGTCGCGGGCAGGCGCAACCGTTGGCAACGGCAGCTCGACGATGAAGCGGGTGCCCTTGCCAGGCTCGCTATCCACGCGAATGCGGCCACCCATCGCCGCCGCCAGTTCCTGACTGATCGCCAGCCCCAACCCGCTGCCACCATAACGCGAGGTGGTGCGCACACCTTCGGCTTGTTCAAAGCGCCGAAACAGGCGGGTCTTTTGCTCGGCATTGAGTCCGGGGCCGGTGTCGGCAACCACAAAGCGCACGCCGTACGGATGCAGTGCAAATATCTCCAGCGCAACGTGGCCGGTCTCGGTGAATTTCACCGCATTGCCAATCAGGTTCAGCAAAATTTGCTGCAAGCGGGTGCGGTCACCATGCACTGCCAATGGCGCGCTGGGCGCAATGCCATCCACGAACACCAGACCCTTGCGCTCAGCTACCGGCGCCATCAAACCCGCGACTTCGTCCAGCAAGGGGCGCAGCGGGAAATCGGTATTTGCCAGCTGCAATTTGCCTGCCTCAATCCTGGCCAGATCCAGCGCGTCATTGACCAGCCGCAACAGATGTTCTCCGGCGCGCCGAATCGCATCCACTTGCCCACGTTGTCTTGCATCCAGTGTGCTGCCCTGCAGCAATTCGCTCATCCCCAGCACGCCAGTCATGGGTGTACGCACCTCATGGCCAAGGGTGGCCAGAAACCTCGATTTGGCTTCCGATGCCTGCTCCGCCAATGCGCGTTTGTGTTCGGCCAACTCCCATGCATGACGACGCTGCAAGCGTGCCCGATACCACCACGCCAACAGGCCGATGAGACCCAGCACGGCAAGTACATACAGCGACTGCGCCCAGGTACTGCGCCACCACGGCGGGGGCACATCGAAGTGCAACACCTGCTCGGGTGCGGCATTGCCGGCGGCATCCTGGGCCCGCATGCGCACCACGTAGCGCCCCGGTGCCAACCCGGTGAACACGCGCTCGCCACGATTGCCTAGCGCCACCCAGGTACGGTCAAACCCATCCAGATGCGACCAATAGCGATTGCCGGCGGGGTCATCGAACATCAGTAACCGCGCGCGAATCCGCACTTCGCGATCGTTCGCACCCAGGCTCACAGCAGGTTGCGTGGGCAAGGCTTGCCAGCCACCATCGCGGCGCACGTCGATGCCGTCAAAACGCAGTACCGGTTGCACCGGTGCGGTGTCGTCCAGCGTGGTATCGACCAGCCGCAAACCACCATCGGCGGTTGCCGCCACCAGCAAGCCGTCATCGCGCAGCAGTGCAGCGCGCTCCAAAAACTCCTCACTGCTGGCATCGTCCTGCATGCTGACGTGGCGCAAATTGCGCCGCTGCGGATCCCAGCGATACAAGCCGCGTGAGGTGGTGATCCATGGCCGATGCTGCGCGTCCACCAGCAACGCCGCGGCGGCAACCGCCGGCATGCCGTGGCGGGTGTCGATGCGTGTGTGTTGTTGCCATACCGCGCCGTGCCGCTGGTATTGCTCCAACCCGGACAATCGCTGCAACCACAGCGTATCGGCCCCATCGAATGCCAGTGCGTACACCCGCTCGCGGCCCATCGACGCTACCGGCTGGAACCGCCCGCTGCCGGTATCGAACTGGAGGATGCCGGTACTGCATGCGATCCACGGGCTGCCGTCCACGGCCAGCACCATGCTTTCGATATCGGCTTCGCCCAATCCGCTGGCAACCCCTGCCGGCAAATCACGCAGCAACCTGCCGCTGTCGGGGTCACGTTGCTGCACACCCCCACCGGGAGCGGCCAACCATTGACTGCCGTCGGCAGGATGCAACAACCACCCGATTTGCCCGCTGGGCACCGGATCGCTGGCCGCGTCGCTGCTCCATTGTTCGACACCGCCATTGCGGCTGATACGCACCAGCCCACCGCGATGGCCAATCCATAGCCGACGCTGCCGGTCTTCGGCAATCACCACCGGTTTGATGTTGTGCAGCTGATCAAGCGACGCCGGATCCAACATCGCAATGCGCCCCTGCGCATCCATGTGCTCAATCATGCCGCCCATGTCACCCAGCCAAATGCCGCCATCCCCGGCCTTGCCCAAGGCCCTGTACATGGCGCCATGCAGGCCGTCTTCTGCCCCCTGAAATTGCACCTGCTGGCGCCAGTCGGCGCGCAGGTAGCCCAACCCCCGACCTTGCACCGGAGCCCAGAGCGCCTGGCCGTGCTCCAGCAGCAAACTGCCGATGGCCCGTGCAATGTCCGGACCGCCCAGCGGCACCGGCACCGGCGGGGTTGCACCGTCCTGATGCCAGAGTCCACGTTGGCTGCCGATCCAATGATCACCGCGGGTATCGGTGACGATAGCCAACAGCGCGTTGGGGCGTTGGAACATCGGCGACCACGCCGGCTGCGTCCATTGTCCGCCGGTACGCCGCCAAATGCCCTGCGCGCCCCCTACCCACAAACCATCGGATTGGGTGGCCAGCGAATAAATCATCTGCGGGCCTTCGGCGGCGGGCAATTCCACGGTTTCAAAGGTTTCGCCCTGCAAGCGGGCCAAGCCTTTGGTGGTGCCCACCCACAGCACACCCTGCGCATCCACCGCCAGCGACAACACGGTGTCTGCCGGCAGGCCATTGCGCTGTTTGTTGAAATGCCGCTGCCCTCCATCGGCATCAATACGCGTCAAGCCACCCCCAAACGTGCCCAGCCAAACCGCACTGCCCTGTCTTGCCATCGCCCACACATCATCGCTTTCGAGGGCTGGGTGATTGATCTTGCGATAGCGGGTGAAGTGCTGACGGCTGGCGTCCAGCACGCTCACGCCCTCGCCTTCCACTGCCACCCAGATACGGTCACGCGCATCCACCAGCAACGCCTGCACATTGTTGCCGGGCAGGCCATTCACGGCGTCCGGGTCATGCCGCCAGACCCGCATCCCCACACCATCATGGCGCGCCAAACCATCGGCTGTGCCAATCCACAGGTAGCCATCCTGATCGCGCACCAAAGCCTTGATGTCGGTCGAAGGCAGGCCTTGGCTACTTCCAATGATGCGAAACCTTGGCCGCTCCGGCACCGCTGCGCTGACCCATGCACAGGCCAGCAATAGCAGCAACACGCAGGCGATTCGTCGCTGCATGGTGATTCCCTTATCCCCTTCCCAGCCACAATGCTGGCAACGCTTCGTTGCGGTTGCAAGCACACTGCCCATACGCCACTGCGCATAGAATCCCGGCATGCCTTGCCATTTGCCCCATGCACTTCGCGCCATGCCCCTGCTGCTGGCATGCAGCCTGCCCTGTCTGGCCGCAGGGCCGGTGCGCTATGTGTTCGACCCGGTGCATACGCGGGTGATGTTCAGCATTGACCATGCCGGCTTCTCGCAAGCCATCGGCACCGTCTCCGGGGCGCAAGGGCA
>DAORUL010000117.1:0-5075 GCA_035433165.1 Thermomonas sp.
CCGCCGGTCATCGCCACCGCATCGTTGTAGAGAATCTTGTAGGTGATGTTGACGCCTGCGGCAATCGACTGGCGAATGGCCAGTGAGCCGCTGTGGAAATAGGTGCCATCACCCAGATTCTGGAAAATGTGCCGGGTGTCGGTGAATGGCGCCTGCCCCGCCCATGTCACACCTTCGCCGCCCATATGGGTGAAGGTGTCGGTGCTGCGGTCCATCCACGTCACCATGTAATGGCAGCCGATACCGCCCTGTGCGCGCGAACCTTCGGGCACCTTGGTGGAGGTGTTGTGCGGGCAGCCCGAGCAGTAATGGGGCACACGCGGGAAGTTGGCGCGCGGCAGCGCCAGTTCGCCCTCTTTGCGTTCAATCCAACCCAGCACTGCGTCGATTTGCTCGCTGCGATGAAAACGTTGCAAGCGGCGGCCAATCACACTGGCAATGGTGGCCGGGGTCAATTCGCCGGTGGACGGCAAAATCCACTCGCCGCTTTCATCGTACTTGCCGACGATGGACGGGCGCGGGCCCCAGCTGTCCGGCCAGTTGTAAAACTGTTCCTTGATTTGGCGCTCGATAAAGGCTTTCTTTTCTTCCACCACCAAGATGTCTTCCAGCCCGCGTGCGAATGCCTCAATACCGCGCGGCTCCAGCGGCCACGTCATGCCCACTTTATAGACACGAATGCCGATATCGGCGCAGACGGCTTCATCCAGACCCAGATATTCCAGCGCCTGCAACACATCCAGATAGCTCTTGCCGGTGGTGACAATGCCCAGCCGTGCATTGGGCGAGTCTTGCACCACGCGGTCGATGGTGTTGACGCGGGCGAACGCTTGCGCGGCTTTCACCGCGTAGCGATGCAGGCGCATTTCCTGTTCCATCGGCGGGTCAGGCCAGCGGATGTTGAGGCCGCCGGTGGGCATCGCAAAATCAGCATCCCCCGGCAACACGATCTGCTGCGCGTAGGGATCCACATCCACCGACGCAGAAGATTCCACGGTTTCGGCAATCGTCTTGAAGCCCACCCAACGCCCGGTGTAGCGGCTCATCGCCCAGCCCAGCACGCCCATATCCAGAATGTCCTGCACGCCGGCCGGATTCAGGATCGGCATCATCGCGCTGACAAATTCGTCCTCGCTGCCGTGTGGCAAGGTCGAGCTGCGGCAGGCGTGATCATCCGCCGCCAGCGCCAACACCCCCCCCAATGGCGAGGTGCCCGCGGCATTGGCGTGCTTGAACACATCGCCGCAGCGGTCCACGCCCGGGCCTTTGCCGTACCACATGCCAAACACGCCGTCGTGCCTGGCACCGGGGAACAGCCCCGGCTGTTGGGTGCCCCAGACCATGGTGGCGCCTAGGTCTTCATTCAGGCCGGGGGTGAACTTCACCTTGGCCGCTTCCAGATGTTTCTTGGCGCGCCACAATTCAAGATCGAATCCACCAAGTGGGCTGCCGCGATAGCCGGAAATGAAGCCGGCGGTATTCAAGCCTGCACGCGCATCGCGCAGTGTTTGCACCAGCGGCAAGCGCACCAGGGCTTGCACACCGGAAAGATAAATCCGGCCTTCGATGCGGCGGTATTTGTCGTCCAGCGTGTAGTCGGTATCCAGCGTGTCTGCCGTGAGCAACGACTTGGCGGATTCGGGCGAGGACAGTTCGGCGGTGCTGGTCATGACGGACTCCGGAAACGACGAAAACGCCGCGCAGGGGCGGCGTTTGTATCCAAATGCCCGTTTGGCGTTCAGGTACAAATGCCAAGCGGGCGTTCGAGCAAAGACTCGGTATTTTAGCAGGCCAGGTTCAACCGGCCGGACAGGACATTGACGGCAGGTGTGGCCAGCACGCGATAATCTCGATCCATATGGATGCCAGGGTCAGGTGCATGAAGCGATACGTTTTGGGGGCGCTGCTGGGGCTGGCCTTGCTAGGCGCAGGCAACCCTGCCGATGCCGGCACTGCCCGCGGTAATAGAAAGCTGGTGGAATCCAGCCTGCTGGTCAAAGGCACGATTGTGATTGCCCCCGATGGCGCGGTGCAGTCCTACACGCTGGAGAGCAAGGAAGGCTTGGGTGAGGGCCTGGAAAAATTCCTGGACAACGCCATTACCCATTGGCGCTTCAAGCCGGTGGAAGTGGATGGCAAGGTGGTGACCGCCAAGGCGCCGATGAGCTTGCGCCTGATTGCCAATCAGGAAGAAGACGGCGGTATCAGCGTGCGGCTTGCTGGAACGTGGTTTGGAAGCAAGGCTAGCCCACCCAGTGACAAGCAAAGCGGCAAGGATGCCCCCGATACCAGCATTGTTCGTAGAAACAGATTGAAACCGCCGATGTACCCAAGTGGTGCACTACAACTTGGTGGGCAAGGTATTGCCTATCTCGTGATAGGTATTAATCGTAACGGGCATGTGCAAGAGGTTGACGTTGAGAAAGTCAATTTGCGTTCGCTTGGCACCGATCAGCAAATGGATGAACTGCGTAAGCAGTTTGGTCGGGCTGCCGTGCTTGCGGCCAAGCAGTGGACCTTTATCCCGCCTTCAACAGGCAAGGAAGCCAACGAAAATTTCTGGCGCGTCCGCGTGCCTGTCGACTTCAGATTGTCGGGAGCCACGCAACCCAAGCCCGGCCAGTGGGAAAGCTACATCCCGGATCCCACCATTCGCGTCATCCCGTGGGTGCGCAATGAGCTGATGGCAGCAGGCAGCCCGGATGCCCTGCCGGGTGACGGCATTTACCCTCTGCAGCAAAGCTTGCAACTGCTGAATCCGCCCGGTACGTGATCTTGGCGTGATGCTGGCCGGTCCCCGTGATGTTTCATGCAATACGGGGCGGCCAGACGGCAAGGGAGGAGCGTGCGTTATCATGCGTTTAATTGCGAATGATTCCCATCCGCTGTAAACTGCATGCTTTCCTTTGCTGGGCAGGCCCATGTGCAGTCGGTGGCTTCGGCGTTTGCTGGTAGTGCTGCTGCTGGCGTCTTGCGGCAGCGTGGTGGCTGCGCCGCAAGGTGCCGGCAATGCGCGGCAGGCGTGGCAATTGCTGGACTACATCGCGGTGGATTACACCAAGGCCGTGGTCAACGGCAAGGTGGTGAGCCAGAGCGAATATGCCGAAATGCGCGAGTTTTCCGTCACTGCACGCGCGCGCATTGCCGCCTTGGCCGACAACCCGCAACGGGTAGCCCTGCTTGAGCAGAGTGATGCACTTGTGCAGTTGGTGGCGCAGCATGCGCCCAGCGACGTCGTGGCCAGTGCCGCACACGCCTTGGCAAATGAGGTGTTGGCCGCTTATGGCGTGGTGGCTGCGCCCAGGCAGACGCCGGATTTGCAGGAAGCCGCCACCCTGTACGCGGCGCAATGTGCGGCTTGCCATGGCGCAAGCGGGGCAGGCGATGGCGCTGCAGGGGTCAAACTCGATCCGGCACCCATTGCATTCACCGACGCCTTGCGCGCCGCCCAGCGCAGTCCGTTGGCGCTGTATGAAGCGATCAGCCATGGGGTCAGCGGCACGGCGATGCCCGCGTTTGCGCAGCTGAGTGACGAGCAGCGTTGGGCGCTGGCGTTTTATGTGGGCGGCATGGCGTTTGATGGCCGGCAGCAACAAGCCGGTGAGCGGCTATGGGCAACCGATGCGGCCTTGCGGGGTGCGTTGCCTTCGCTGGACGCGCTATCGCGCAGCAGCCCTGCGCAACTGGCGCACATGCTGGATACACAGCAGGCCGCGGCGATCACCGCTTACCTGCGTGCGCACCCTGCCGTGTTGGCGGCGCCGGCCAGCGCACCGGCCACGCTGGATGTGCGTCGCCAACTCGAGGCAACGCTGCATGCTTATGCGCAGGGCGATGCCAGGCGTGCGGCGACGCTGGCGCTGTCGGCGTATCTGGAGGGTGTGGAGCCGGTAGAGCCCATGCTGGCGGCGCGTGACGCCGGTTTGCTACGCGAAATTGAAACCGCGATGGGCCAGTTGCGTTCTGACATTGGAGTGGGCGCAGCACTCGCCGTGATCCAAGCCGATGCCGCGCATGCATCGCGTCTGTTTGCTCGTGCCGATGCGGCCTTGCATGCAACACGCGGCAACGCCACTGCCGCGTTTCTGGGCAGTTTCACGATCTTGTTGCGCGAAGGTCTGGAGGCATTGCTGGTGGTGGTGGGCATGATTGCCTTCCTGCGCCGCAGCGAACGCCGGGAAGCGCTGCCGTGGGTGCATGCAGGTTGGTTGTTGGCGCTGCTGGCGGGGGGTCTCACGTGGGCGCTGGCCACCTGGCTGATTGATATCAGCGGCACCAATCGCGAGCTGACCGAAGGCGTGTCGTCGGTGTTTGCGGCGCTGGTGCTGCTGAGTGTGGGTATCTGGATGCACCAAAAGAGTTTGGCCGGGCGTTGGCAGCAGTACTTGCAGGAACGCATGTCGGCAGCACTGGGGCGGCGCTCGATGCTGTTCCTGTTCGTGCTGGCGTTTGTGGCGGTGTATCGCGAGGTGTTTGAAACCATCCTGTTTTATGCGGCGATGTGGACACCAGAAGATGCGCACGCGATTGTTGGCGGTTTGGCGACAGGTGTTGGGGTGTTGACGCTGATTGCGTGGGGATTGCTGAAACTTGGCATGCGCCTGCCGATCGGCAAATTCTTCAATTGGAGTTCAATCCTGATTGCGGTACTGGCGGTGGTGTTGGCCGGCAAGGGTGTCGCCGCACTGCAGGAAGCAGGCTGGGTGAGTCTTGGCATCGTAAATGCGCCGCGGATCGACTGGCTGGGGCTGTTTCCGACATGGCAGACCTTGCTTGCACAAGGGATCGTACTGGCGGTTGCGGTGGTGGGCTTCTGGGTGAACCAGCGCGGCGGGCAGCACGCCCGTCACGCATGAGGTTTACTCCAGCCCGGCAATCCAACTGCGCTGCACGCGCACATCGGCATCCAGCAATACCAAATCAGCGCGGTAGCCGGGCGCGATGCGGCCCAGTTGATGGCCTAGGCCAATCCATTCGGCCGGGTATTGCGCGGCCATGCGGCAGGCTTCCTCCAATGGCAGCCCCAGCAAGTGCACCGTATTGCGCACTGCGCTGGCCATGTCCAGTGCGCTGCC
>DAORUL010000118.1:0-5007 GCA_035433165.1 Thermomonas sp.
ACAAGGTGATCTACGAAGAGTTCAAGGGCACCGGCAACAGTGAAGTGCATCTGGACCGCCGCATCACCGAAAAGCGCGTGTACCCGGCGATCGGCGTCAACGCCTCCGGCACCCGCCGCGAAGACCTGCTGATCGACCCCGACCTGCTGCAGAAGATCTGGATCTTGCGCAAGCTGCTGCACCCGATGGACGAGATCGCGGCGATGGAATTCCTGCTCGACAAGATGAAGAACACCAAGTCCAACGACGAGTTCTTCGGTTCGATGAAGCGCTGATACGCGGCTTGTGGCCCATGGCGCGGCAGTGCTTCATCGGCACTGCCGCCTCAATAAACCTGAACAGGGCGTTCCAATCCGGCTTGCATCGCGTGCTACCCTCGCGCCGATGAGCCGATGCCTATTGCCCCCATTCGCCGCGCTGCTGCTTGCTGCGTGCGCTGCCACACCGTCGAAGACGGTTCCTGTGGCGGCAGCGCCGGTTGCGCCGCCCGCACCTGTGCAGCCGGTAGCCGCTGCCGCCCCCGTTCGTGATATCAGCGCGGCGCGCGCCGAATTCGTGCGCAGCACGGCGCAGCGCTTCAACATCCCGGCGGCCGATATCGAAACCGTGCTGGCGCGCGCGCAGATTCGCGAATCCATCATCAAGGCGATGGCGCGCCCGGCCGAAGCCAAACCGTGGCGCGATTACCGTCCGATCTTCATCCAGCAAGCCCGCATCGATGGCGGCCGCGCATTTCTCGAAAAAAATCGCGACGCCTTGCAGCGGGCGCAAGACAAGTACGGGGTGCCGAAGGAAATTATCACCGCGATTCTGGGCGTGGAAACCAGCTACGGCGGCAACAAGGGCAGCTATCTGGTGATCGATGCGTTGTACACGCTGGCGTTTGCCTATCCGCGCAGCGGCAACCCCGAGAAAGTGGCCTACGAAGACAAGCGTGAGGCGTTCTTCCGCGACGAATTGGCGCAGTTGTTCGCGCTGGGCAAGGAAGAGGGTTTCGACATCACCACCTTGAAAGGCAGCTATGCCGGGGCGATGGGCTACGGCCAATTCATGCCGTCCAGCTATCGCCAGTACGCGGTGGATGCTGATGGCGATGGCAAGCGTGATTTGTTCAATGATCTCGACGATGTCTTCGCCTCGGTGGCCAATTACTTCGCCCAAAAAGGCAAGTGGCAGCGTGGTGGCCCGGTGATGCTGCCGGCGCTGCGTGATGCCAGTGCCGCCGATTTCGTCAATCCCGGCAATGCGGTGAATCTGGACCAAACGCTGCCGGCATTGTCGCAATTGGGCTATCGCACCACCATGCCGGGCGATGCGGCCACCCCGGCCACCCTGATCACGCTGGATGGCAAAGCGGGCCCGGAATACTGGGTGGTGTTCAATAACTTCAAGGCGATCACGACCTACAATATCTCGCGCCTGTATGCGACAGCGGTGTATCAGCTTGCCGAGGCCATCGGTGGGCGTGAGGCAGGCGGCGCATGAGTCCGCGCCTGCGCTTGCTGCTGGTGGGCCTGCCATGGCTGTTGGCGGCTTGTGCCAGCACCGGGCCGACATCGAAATCGGCATCTGTCACCCATGTGCCGCTGCCAGCACCATCGATAGTCCATCACAAACCCAAAGTTTCGCCGTATGCGCCCGCGCAAGAAGACCTGGGCAAGCGCGGTGACTATGTGGCCGGCGGGCTGTTTCGCCCCGATGTGGCCGATAGCGTGCCCGCAGATATCCCGGATGTGGATGCGATTCCAGAGCCGGAAGTGCGCAACGAGCCACGCGCCACCACTGGCAACCGGGACTATGTCGTGCTGGGCAAGCGCTATCACGTGCTGGATGACCACAGTGGTTTTGTCGAGGAGGGGATGGCCTCCTACTACGGCAACAAATTCCATGGCCGGCGCACCTCCAGTCAGGAGGTGTACGACATGTATGCCTTCACCGCCGCCCACAAAACCTTGCCGCTGCCCAGCTTTGCGCGGGTCACCAACCTGGAAAACGGCAACTCGGTCATCGTGCGGATCAACGATCGCGGCCCGTTCCATCCGGGCCGGGTGATTGATTTGAGCTACGCCGCAGCAGTCAAATTGGGCTATCGCAACAAGGGCAGTGCGCGGGTGCGGGTGGAAGCCTTGCAGCCGGATGAGGCTGCCAGCGACACCATCGCCAAGACCACCACCGGCAAGCCGTCGGCGATGGATGAATTGGTGACTGCCCTGCCAGTGCCAGTGCCTGCGGCCTTGCCGGTCAGCAACCGGTTTGATATGCGCCAGGACGGGCGCACCATGAGCGCCGACGAGTTCGATGGCTGGATGCAGGCCCGCAAAATTCGCGTGGCCACCGGCAGGCCGATGGCTGTGGCCGGTCAGCAGGGACTCCCTGCCCCGGCACTCGCCGCTGACCCACTGCCAATGAATACGGCAGGCAAGGGTGTGGAGCCGTTTGCGGACAACCAGATCAGCAAGCCGGTGACCCTGCAGGTGGCCAGTTTCGGTGATGTGCAAAATGCCCGCCACGCATTGTCCTTGCTGCAAGGTGCGGCGATTGCGCAGGCGCAGTTGCAGGACGCGGAGATTGGCGGCAAGAAAATCTGGCGGCTGCGCATTGGGCCGGTGGCCGAGGCCGCCACTGCGGAACTTGCAGCGCGCATTGTCGGTCTGGGATTTGGCCAGCCGCAGCGCGTGCGCAACTGAATCGAATTACACCGCCGTCATCCCGATGCCGTGCGCGGCGGCTTAAACTGTCGGCTTGACTGATTCGTGCCGCGTGTACGCGGCCCTCTGGAGTTTTCGTTGATGCACCCTCGTTCTGTGTTGTTCGTTGCGCTGGCCACGGCCGGTATTGCCTTGGGGTCTGGTTGGGTCAATGCGCAGACGCCGAAACCGACCGCGGCGCCGGCCAGGCAGGCGGCGTTGAGTGACACGCTGCCGATTCCGGATGCGCCGGCGCCCAAGGTCAGCAAGGCATGGGTCCTGATGGATGCTGCCACCGGGCAAGTGCTGGCCGGCGACAATGTCGATACACAGGTGGAGCCGGCCAGTATTACCAAGGTGATGACCAGCTACGTGATTGCGGCGGAAATGGCCGCCGGCAAGATCAAACCCACCGATCCGGTGATGATGAGCGAGCACGCGTGGCGCGAGGGCGGGGCGGCCACCGACGGCAGCTACAGCGGCTTTGAGGTCAATAAAACCGCGCCGCTGGTGGAGATGGAAAAAGGCATGGTGGTGCAGTCCGGCAATGACGCCGCGATTGCGCTGGCCGAGCATGTGGCGGGCAGCGCCGAAGCCTTCGCCCAGTTGATGAATGCCTATGCCAAGAAGATCGGCATGCAGCATTCCCACTTCGTCAATCCCACTGGCTTGTCGGCCGAAGGCCACTTCACCACCGCGCATGATTTGGCCCTGCTCGGGCGCGCGCTGATCCACGACTATCCGGCCACCTACGCCTACAACAAAATCAAGGAATTCACGGTTGGCCCGATCACCCAGCCCAACCGCAATTTGTTGTTGTGGCGCGATGCCTCGGTGGATGGCATCAAGACCGGCCATACCTCCAGCGCGGGCTACTGCCTGATGGCGTCGGCGATGCGCGGTGACCAGCGCCTGATCAGCGTGGTGATGGGCGATACCAGTGAGAATCAGCGCGCGGTGGATGCACAGGCGCTGCTCAATTGGGGCTTTAGGTTTTATGAAACCCACAAACTGTATGAAGCAGGCAAGCCGCTGCAGAGCTTGAAGCTGTGGAAAGGCCAGGCCGATGTGGTCAAGGTCGGCGTCACCCAGCCCTTGCTGGTGTCCACCCCGCGCGGCAAGTACGAGCATTTGAAGGCGACCATCGATCTGCCCAAATCCTTGCAGGCACCGATAGCCAAGGGCCAGCGCATTGGCACCGTGAAGGTGCTGTTCGATGGCAAGCTCATCGCGCAAGCGCCGCTGGTCGCGCAGGAGGCGGTCGAAGAGGCGGGGTTCTTCAAGCGCCTGTGGCATGACCTGCTGATGTGGTGGCAAGGATGAGCGTGAATTCGGACAATCCGCAACATGGCTTCCAATTCCCGGGCACGTTTGAGCTGTCGGCGATGGGCGCGGCGGACAAGCAGCTGGAGTCGGATCTGCCGCAGCACCTGCTTGCTGCCGGCATCGACGTATTGCATGAAGACGTGACCTGGCGACATTCGGCCAGTGGCAAATATGTATCGGTGCGAATTTCATTCCGCGCCAACTCGCGTGAGGACTACGACCGCGCCCACGCCGCGCTGCGCGACCACCCGGAAGTGAAGTGGACGCTGTAGTTCGTGAGCTGGGTCGCCGCAGCTATGAACCGGTGTGGCGGGCCATGCAGGCGTTCACCGATGCCAGAACCGATGCCACACCGGATGAGCTGTGGCTGGTCGAACACGACCCGGTGTTCACCCTTGGCCAGGCCGGCAAGCCCGAACATGTGCTGATGCCGGGTGGGATTCCCGTTTTGCAGGTGGATCGCGGCGGGCAGGTGACCTATCACGGCCCGGGGCAACTGGTCGCTTATCCGCTGCTGGATTTGAAGCGGCTCAAGATCGGCGTGCGTGACTATGTGTGCAAGATCGAACAAGCCCTGATCGACACCTTGGACACCTGGAATATCGGTGCGGCGCGCAAGGACGGTGCGCCCGGCGTGTATGTGAATGGCGCCAAGATTGCCTCGCTGGGTATTCGCGTGCGGCGTGGCCGCGCCTTCCATGGACTGGCCTTCAATATCACTGGCGAAAGCACGCCACCGTTTGCGCGCATCAACCCCTGCGGCTATGCCGGCCTGCAAGTGGTGGCGCTGGCCGATCTGGGTGGGCCATCCAGTCTGGACGCCGTGAAGCCGGTGTTGCTGGCGCAATTGGGCAAACAATTGGGGTTGACCTGGCAAATGGCGGCCGCCTTGCCCGCGCACTTGGTGGGCGAACCGCAGCCCGAGCCCTAACAGCCGGCGCGATGTGCGCGATAATTGCCGGATGAACACCCCCTCTCGCAATATTCCGCTGGC
>DAORUL010000119.1:0-4969 GCA_035433165.1 Thermomonas sp.
GCCTATGCAACGCCGGCGATCAGCCGCCTGCGCGAAGCGGTGGGGCTGCGCGATTTGTCGCAGGTGGTGCTGGCCAGCGCTGCCGGCAAGCCCAGAAAGTCTGCCGATGCCGAGGTGCCCAGCTTCAAGCAATACCGTGATGCCGATGGCAAGTTCTACTTCAAGCTGGTGCAAGGCGAACGCGTATTGCTGCAAAGCGCGGGCTTTGATTCCCCGCGCGATGCCGGGCAGCGCATTGCATCGATCAAAAGCGGCACGCTGGATGCCGATGTGGCCGATTTCATGCTGGGTGAAGGCGTGAGCAGTGATGAAGTCAACGCCGCACTGGAGGCGTTTGTGGCGGCGGCGTTGGAAGGCCGGAAGAACTAAGCCGACCCCTCACCCGCTGGCGGGAGAGGGGGGCTTGCGGGGTGCTGCTTTACTGCGGCAGCCCCAGATCATCCAGCAGCGCCTTCAGGAAGCGCGCTGCTTCGCCGCCGGTGCAGGCACGGTGGTCGAAGGTCAGGCTGATCGGCATGCGGCGATGCACTTCAATGCCGCCCATCACCGCCACCACGTCATGGCACAACTTGCCGGCCCCGACAATCGCTACGCACGGTGGCACCACGACCGGCGTGGCATAACGGCCGGCGAACATGCCGAAATTGGACAGCGAGATGGTGTAGCCGGACAGTTCCGAGGCCGGAATCGTGCGTGCTTCCACCTGCGTGCGCAGGCGATTGATGCTTTCGCGAATGCCGCGTGCATCCAGCATGTCGGCATTGCGCAGCGCCGGCACGAACAGGCCATCGTCGGTGTCCACCGCGATGCCGATATCCACCTGCGGGTGCAGGGTGCGGCTGAGGTTGTCGCCATCGAACCAGGCATTCAGCGCCGGCACGGTTTTGCAGGCGGTGACAATCGCGCGAATCAAGCGTGCGGTGATGTCCTGCTTGCCAATCCACGCGTGCAGATCGGCATCATCCACCAGGGTGGTGGGCACCACCTTGGCATGCGCATCGGCCATCACCCGCGCCATATTGCGGCGCACGCCCTTGAGCTGTTCGGGCTGGCCCGATGCCGCCACGCCCGGCGGCTGGGTGCGCATCGGTTTGCCCGATTGCGACAGCGTGCTGCGTTGTGCTGGTGCAGCGGGTGGCGCCGCAACGACGAGGGCCGCTGCATGCGCGGCTGCGGGTGCCGCAGCCGTCGCCAGCAAGGCCGGATTGGCCGCTGCCTGCTTCACATCCTGCATCGTCACCGTGCCATCCGCGCCGGTGGCGCGCACGCGTGCCAAATCCACGCCCAGCTTGCGCGCGGTGGCACGCACTGCGGGCACGGCTTTTACCCCACCCACCGCCAACGCTGCCTCGGCAACAACCGCGTTGCCCACCTGCATCGCACCGACCACGGTGCCGGCATCAGCGGGCTCGGATTTGGCAGCCGGTGCAGGCGCTGCCGGTTCGGGTTCTGCATGCGCCGCGCCGCCGTGATGGTGGCCGGTGTCCTGGCCTTCCGCGCGCTGCGGCATGCTCATGTCGAGTTCGAACTCGGCCAGCCAATGACCCGTGACGATGACATCGCCGGCCGCGCCGGCCAGCTTGAGCACCGTACCGGACACCGGCGAGGGCACATCCACCACCGCTTTGGCGGTTTCCATCGACACCAGATTCTCGTCCAGACGAATCACATCACCCACTTTGACGTGCCACTCGACAATGGTGGCATCCGGCAAGCCTTCGCCAAGGTCGGGGAGAAAAAATTTCTTGCTCATGAACGGTCCTTACGAATAGGCCATGGCGCGCTTGGCAGCGGCCACGATTTTGTCGGTGCTGGGCAGGTACTTCATTTCCAGGCGGAACAGCGGGATATGGGTGTCGTAGCCCGTCACACGTTCCACCGGAGCCAGTAGATCGAACAAACATTCTTCGGCCACGCGGGCGGCAATTTCCGCGCCAAAGCCTGCGGTTTTGGCAGCTTCGTGCACGATCACGCAGCGCCCGGTCTTGGCCACCGACTCGGCAATCGTGGCGAAATCCAGCGGGGTCAGCGTGGCCACGTCGATCACTTCCGCACTGATACCGTCCTTGGCCAAGGCATCCGCCGCTTCCAGCGTTTCTTTCACCTGCGCGCCCCACGTCACCAAGGTGATGTCACTGCCATCGCGCAGCACGTAGCAAACATCCAGCGGCAATGCTTCGCCGTCATCCGGCACCAGTTCCTTGTACTGGCGATAGATGCGTTTGGGCTCCATGTAGATCACCGGATCCGGGTCGCGGATCGCGGCCAGCAGCAGGCCATAGGCACGCTGCGGGCTGGACGGCATCACCACGCGCAGGCCCGGCACATTGGTGAAGATGGATTCGTTGGCCTCGCTGTGGTGTTCGGGTGCGCGAATGCCACCGCCCCACGGTACCCGCAGCACCATCGGGCAGGTCAGGCGGCCACGCGTGCGGTAGCGCATGCGGGCGGCGTGGCAAATGATGAAATCCACCATCGGATACATGAAGCCGTCGAATTGCGCCTCGGCGACAGGCTTCATGCCTTGGCTGGCCATGCCCACGGTCAGGCCGGCAATCGTGGTTTCGTCCAGCGGCGTATCCAGGATGCGTTCGGGGCCAAACTGCGCGGACAGGCCAGCAGTGGCGCGGAACACGCCGCCGTTGACGCCCACATCTTCGCCCAGCACAACCACCGCGTCGTCCTTGCGCAGTTCATACGCCAGGGCCTGGGTGATGGCCTCGATCAAGGTGATGGGTTGTGCGCTCATGCCCGCTGCTCCCGCGCCATCGCTTCGGCGCGCTGCGTTATCAGCTCACTGGGCAACTCCGCATACAGATAATCAAACATCGCTTCCACCGGTTGCACGGGCGTATTCAAATACGCGTTGATTTCTTCGTCCACGCGCTTGCCGCTGTCTTCGATCCATGCCTTCTCTTGCGCGTCGTCCCATAGCCCGGCATCGGTCAGGTATTTGCGCAGGCGCAGGAACGGTTCTTTCTCCCATGCGGCTTTGACTTCGGCATCATCGCGATAGCGGCGTGCATCGTCGGCGGTGGTGTGGTCATGCAGGCGATAGGTGATGAATTCGATCACGCTGCCGCCCTCGCCATTGCGGGCGCGCTGGTGTGCGCGGCGCAGGCCTTCCAGCACCGCGATGATGTCGTTGCCATCCACTTGCAAGCAGTGCAGGCCGCCGGCGATACCTTTTTGCGCCAAGGTGTCGGCCCCTGTCTGCGCCTTGCGTGGCACACTGATCGCCCAGCCGTTGTTGACCACGCAGAGGATCAGCGGCAGGTGGAACGCGCCGGCCGAATTCACGGCGGCGTAGAAGTCGGTTTTGGATGAGCCACCGTCACCGCACACCGCCACCGCGACTTTGGTTTGCTTGCGCAGTTTGAACGACAATGCCGCGCCCGATGCCATCAGCATCTGCGTGGAAATCGGCACGCACCACGGGTAATCGTGGGTGGGCCCGCCGGTGAGCAGGTTGCCGCGTTCATCGCCACCCCAGTACAGCAACACTTGGCGCGGCAGCACGCCGCGCGCGAACTGCGCGCCGTATTCGCGGTAGCTGGGTGCCAGCACATCCTCCGGCTGCATCGAGTAGCCGATGCCGACGTGGGTGGCCTCATGGCCAAGACTGGCGGCATAGGTGCCCAACTTGCCGGTGCGTTGCAGGGCAATGGCCTTGCCATCGAAGGTGCGCAGAAACAGCATCTGCTTGAAGATCGGCAGCAGCGATGCGGCGTCGGGCACGGCTGGCGGCAATGGGCCGGCAAGGCTGCCGTCGGGTTTGAGGTATTGCAGGTATTCGATATCAAAACTGGCAGCGGTACTCATGGGGGCCTTCGCGTTGGAGCAATCGCTCTATGATACCGGCGAGCTGCTAACAAACCGTTGCGCGGCGCAATAAAACAAAACGCAGCCGAAGCTGCGTTTTGTCTGAAACCCTGTTGCTGACTGGCTCAGGGGAGCGTGAGAACCGACGTGTTGTCGCCGGAAATGGGATCGGTGAGCACGCTGGACTTGGCGCTGAAGCGCAGCACATCGGTGGGTTTGAAACTGCGCTGAGGCTTCACGCTGACGTTGAAGACATGGATGGAACCGGCCCGCACAACCGTGGTGGAGGTGCACACGAAACTGCTCACGCTCATGCGGTCGCAGGTCCAGCCAGCGCCACCGGCCACGCTGCCCACTGCGGGTACGGGGATATCCATATCCACCCACACCTGCACGCCATGCAGATCACTGCTGCCGCCGTTGCGTAGGGTCAGCGTGGTGAATGCGCCCTGCAGGCTCATTTGCCGCACCGTCCACGATTGCGTGAGATCGGCACTGGCCGGACGCACCACCCCGATGCTCAGACGCACGGGATCATGGTCGGAGACGCGCAGCGGCGGATTGGCGGCGGTGTAGGGCGGGTTGAACTCGCCGTAGTGGGCGACGCGGAAGTTGCTGTTGATGCGCGCGTGCTCCACGCTCAGGCCAGTCAGCGCCGGGTCGTTGACCAGGGCCTGATTGACCACCGCATGATCCAGGGTTTGCGCATTGCCACCAAACACATACGAATAGCGCTGCATCGGATCGACGGTAAGTGCATCACCCAGCACCAACGGTGTGACGACGGGGCTGGCACGATATTCGATGACGTGGTCTTCCGGCGCAGCGTGGCCGGTGATGATGCCCATCGGATCGACGTAGCCGTCGTTGAACGGGAACGCGTTGAAGTCGCCCACCAGCACGATTTTCTCGGCCGGGTTGGCGATTTGCATATCGTTCACCACATTGGCCAGGAACATCGCCTGCTCGGCACGCTTGTAACGCACGCGGCTATCAACCGGATCATCATTGCCGTTGAGCGAGCGCAGATGATTGGCAATAACCGTCAATGGATAGTGACGGCCGTCGGTGAAATTCACTGCTGCGCGCAGCACCAGCGAAGGGCGATCATTCAGCAGTGACGAGGTGCAGCCAGGCGCATTCGGAG
>DAORUL010000120.1:0-4897 GCA_035433165.1 Thermomonas sp.
TTTGATGAACTGCTGTCGCAGGTGGATGCCGCCTGCCATGAGGCCAAGGAGCTGGGTGGCAACCGGCTGCTGGTCGCCGGTCTGAACGAAGAACGCCTGGATACCCGCAATCGCATGATGCAAAGCGCCTTGAATGTGCGCGAGGCGCTGGATCAGCGCCAATTTGCGTTGTGGTGCCAACCGGTGGTGGATCTGCGCGCAGCAGGCGATGGCCGCGCCCATTTCGAAATTCTGCTGCGCTGGCGCGATGTGCAAGACCACTTGCATCCACCCGCCAACCTGATTGCCGCGGCAGAACGCTTCCGGCTAGGCCCACGGCTGGATCGCTATGTGTTGAGCGCCCTTTTGAACTGGCTGGAAGCGCACCCGCAAACGTTGCCCCTGATCCGCCAATGCAACCTCAATCTGGGCGCAGCGACATTGGCCGATGATGAGTTTGGCGACTATTTCGCAACCCGGCTGCAACGCAGCAATCTGCTGCCGGAGCAGCTGTGTCTGGAAATTACCGAAACCAGCGTGGTGCGTGACCTGGGGCGTACCCGGCACTTTATCCAGCGCATGCGCGAAATGGGCTGCCGTTTCGCGTTGGACGACTTCGGTACCGGCTTCTGTTCGTTCAGCTACCTGCGTGATTTACAGGTTGATTATTTGAAGATCGACGGCAGTTTCGTGCGCGATGTGGATCAGTCGCCGCTGTCGGAAGCCATCGTGCGTTCGATTACCGAAATCGCCCATCTGCTCGGCATGCGGGCGGTAGCAGAGCAAGTGGAAAACGATGCGCAACTGGCTTGCCTGCGCGACTTGCGGGTGGACTTCGCGCAGGGCTATCTATTTCAGCGCCCGCTGCCCATTGAAGAATTTTTTGCCCGCCCCGGCAGCACGTTTGCGATAGATGCGTCTGCCTGAATCCGCAGCGCATCGTCCAATATCGCCGCCGCCGTGATCTCGGCGCCGGCACCCGGCCCCTGAATCACCAACGGTTGTTTGGCATAGCGATCCGACCAGATCGCAATCCGATTATCGGTGCCACCACCACCCACCAGGGCATGCTCGGCAGGCAAAGCCTCCAGCCCCACGGTAGCCAAGCCTCCGGCTTGCAGGCGTGCAACGTAACGCAATTTCTCGCCGTTTTTGTACGCCGTGGCGTAACGCTCGCGCAGTGTGGCATCCAGCATGGGCAAGGCGGCATCCAGTGCCGCACGGGGCAAATCTGCCAGTGCTGCCGGCACCATCGAGTCCACCTGTACCGCGTGGTCTTCCAACCGGTAGCCCGACGCCCGCGCCAGAATCAGCAACTTGCGCCGCACGTCTTCGCCCGATAAATCTTCACGCGGATCCGGTTCGGTAAAGCCTGCATCACGCGCCTGCCGAACAAAGCCGGAAAACGCCTGCATGCCATCGTAATGATTGAACAGCCACGCCAGCGAACCGGACAACACCCCAGCGATGGCATGGATGCGGTCGCCCCCCGCCTGCAACGCCCGAAGCGTGCTCAGCACCGGCAAACCGGCACCCACCGTGGCACTGTCGCCATACTCGGTATTGCCGGCTTCGCACGCGGCCTGGATACCGTGCCAGCGCGCCAAATCCGTCCCCTGTCCTAGTTTGCAGGCCGTCACCACATGGATGCCGCGTGCCAACCAATGCGCGTGTTGGTCGGCCACCTGCGCCGAAGCCGTGGCATCGACCACAATACGCACGCCGTCGCCTGCCAGCGCAGCATCCACCGCTTGCAAACTGCTGGCCTGCGGTACTTGCTGAAACAACACATCGCTGGCCGCGCTCGGCAGCCCCGCAGAATTGCTCAAGGCATAGCGCGAGTTTGCCGCATGCACCAAGCGCAACCGCTCACCCAATGCACTGCCCTGCCACTGTGTGAGTCGCGCCCAGACCGCGCTGCCCACGGTGCCGGTGCCTAATAGTGCCAACCGTGCTGGCGCAGGAGGGTGACCGTGCAGCGTCGCAAGCTTGGCACTCATGGCGTGGGGGACTCGTGCCCAATGCTCGCTGCCTGCGCGCGCGCCAACGCTGCTGCCAAATCGGCGAGCAAGTCATCCACATGCTCGATCCCGACCGAGAACCGCAACATGCCATCGGTAATCCCGGCCAGTGCGCGTGCTTGTGGGCTCATCGCCGCATGCGTCATGGTGGCAGGATGGGCAACCAAGGTTTCCACCCCACCCAGTGATTCGGCCAAGGTGAAAAACTGCAAGCCAGCCACAAACGCACGCACCGCGGCTTCGCCACCCGCCAGTTCAACGCTCAACATCGCGCCAAATCCATATTGCTGACGCGCTGCCAGCGCGTGTCCCGGATGCGCGGGCAGCCCGGGGTAATGCAGCGCGCTGACCGCAGGGTGCCCGTCCAGCAATGCCACCAACGCGGCGGCGTTGTCCTGATGTACCCGCAGACGGGCATCCAGGGTGCGGAGCCCGCGCAAGGTCAGAAAACTGTCAAACGGCGAACCCGTCAGGCCCAGACAATTGGCCCACCATGTCAACTGTTGGTGCTGCTCGGCGTCCCTGGCCACCACCGCACCGCCCACCACGTCGCTATGCCCGTTGATGTACTTGGTGGTGGAATGCAACACAACATCAGCACCGAAATCGGCAATCGGGCGTTGCAGTGCCGGCGACAAGAACGTGTTGTCAACCACCGCTGACGCACCCACTTGCTGCGCGGCGGCAATCACCGTTTGCAAGTCCGTGATGCGCAGCAATGGATTGGACGGCGTTTCAATCCAAACAAGCTTCGGCTTCTGCGCCAAGGCCGCCGCCAATGCCTGCGGATCGGTCAGGTTGCAGGTGACCAACTCGAACGCACCTTTGTTGGCCAGCGCATTGAACAGCCGCCAGCTGCCGCCATAGCAATCATGCGGCACCACCAGCACATCGCCAGGTTGCAACAACGCATGCAGCAGCAAGGTCACCGCGCCCATGCCGGTAGCCGTGACCACGCCGCCCGCGCCGCCTTCCAAATCTGCCAGTGCTTCACCCAGTAGGTCACGGGTGGGATTGCCGCTGCGGGTGTAGTCGTAAGTGCGTTTTTGGTTGAAACCCGCAAAACTGAAATTGGAGGACAGCACCAAGGGGGGAGTCACCGCACCAAATGCGCTGTCGCGATCAATACCCGCACGCACGGCGCGGGTTGCCGGTCGGCGTGTTGCTGGGGTGTTCCCTGTGCTCATGCCGAAGCTCCGAAGGCAGACGCGGACGTGATTGTTGCGCTGCCGGCAAACAGCTCGCTGGCCAGCAGCGCATTGATGCGATCGGTTTCCTTGAGGAAGGCATCGTGCCCATACGGCGAGCGCAGCACGCGCAAGCGGCCACGCCCGGCCAAGCCTTCGATCAAGGCCACCGCATCGTCCATCGGCACCAGGCGGTCGCCTTCGACCGCGATCACCGATACCGGCACGCCCACCTGCGCCGGATCCACCCGATGCAAATCAATCGACTCGGACAAGCGCAACCACGCGGTGGCCGACACCCGCGCCACAAATTTGGCACCGGCGGCGTCCAAATAATCTTCGGCGGCTACCCGCACCTGGCCGTTGCACACTTCCGGCGCGGCATCAAAACGTTCGGCAAATTCTTCCGGGGTGCGGTAGCTCAACATCGCAAACTGGCGCGCCAGTGACAGGCCTTGCTCGTCGGCACACTGCAACCGGCCCAACGCCACCGCTTTGCGTTGCAGCGCGCGCCACGCGGCCGCATACGGGTGCGGGCGATGTACGCCACTGACCGCCACCAGCTTGCGCAGGCGCTGCGGGTGCCGCACCGCCAACTGCAAGCCCACCAATGCGCCATACGAATAACCGACATAGCCTGCCAACACGTTGATACCCAGCGCATCCAGCAACAAGGCAACCGCCTCGGCCTGATCGGCGGTGTCGATGGGCGCATCAATGCTGCCGTCAGCACCCACATAATCGAACGCCAGAATCCGCAGCTTGGCCGGATCCAGGGTGCGCCCCGCATCCAGCAAACCTTGCGCCCAACCTGCGCTGGCATCAACCGCATTTGCGGCCACATGCCGGTGCGCCGAAATACCACCGGCCACCAACACCACCGGCGCCGTGGCCGCGCCCACCAGCTCGTAATTCAGGCGCAGCTTGCGCGTACCCGCATAGCGCGTGCGCAGCACCGCATCAATACTGCCGCGCTGCACACCGTCACTACTGGCGTGTGGCGGTGACAGTGGCACAGACCAAGTTGTCGCTGCCCGCAGAGCGGAACTGACGGGATGACTGCATTCGGCAAGGTTCACGGCAAGACTCCGGCAAAAAGGTCGCCATCGGAGTCATGCAGGAGATGCGGGAAGGCCAACGGGGTTGGCGTTACGCAGCCGCTTCGGCTGCGCAACCATCTTCCGGCAGACGCTCAGGTCCCCGCAGGATTTGGCACCTCGCCAACGTGCTTGCGCACGCCGTCTGGTTGCCCCGGCATCAAAGGGCCTGTCCCTCCGCCGGTCTCGATGGATGCGTGCAGTGTGGGCATTCCAATGCGTTATGTCAATCGCTCTATTCGGATGAAGCGATTTAAATAACCAGACATCATGCTGGCAAGGTTCGGCATACTGCGCTGATGCAGCGTTTTCTCACTCTTCCGCTGGCCTGCTTGTGTGCACTTGCAGCCAGCATGGCCATCGCCACGCAACCCGGCTCTGCGGTTACCAGCGCCCGCGAGGAGCAGGTGGATGCGCTCGCCACACTGCGGCTGGAAGCCACCTCGGGGGGATATCTGGCATGGGCCGATAATCGGCTGGCTGGGCCGATTGAAGTCCGCCTGGAGTCGCTGGCCAACCCCGCGCCGGCCAGCCAACCCGGCTTGCCGGCGCGCGCCAGCGTGCCTGCGCAAGGCAGCAGCCTGCTGGCCGCACTGAGCACACCTGCTGGCCG
>DAORUL010000121.1:0-2641 GCA_035433165.1 Thermomonas sp.
CGCGGAAACAGCGGCTCCACCACGCGCTGGCGGCGGCCGCCACGCAGCACGCTGTGCTGGATGCGCGGCAGCAGGCATTCAAACGCCTGCCGCTGCAAATGCTCCAGGGCCAGTGCTTCCGCACGCGGCTTGGTGTGCACGCAATACCAATGGGCGGATTCGCCGGGTTGCACGGCGGCCTGCGCGGTCATTCGGCGCTGCCCCCGTTGCGGGGACTGCCCTGCCCGGCTTCGGTGTCGAGTTCGGCTTGCAGGCGCTGGATTTCCAGATGCAGGCTGTCGTATTCGCGCAGCTTGCGCGCCAAAAAGGCACGGGTGAGCCGCGCCTTGGCGTCCAATCCATGCGGTGTCAGCAGATAGGCGTAACCCAGCTTGTTGGGGTTGCGGCCAAAATTGCCGGCCTTGACCCAGCCCTTGTCGATCAATGCACGCAAGGCATAGTTGAGACTGCCCAACGACACCCCGGTGCGGCGCGCCAAGTCCCGCTGGCTGGCCTGCGGGGTGTCGGCAAGCTGGCGCAGGATGGCGATGTCGAGTTCATCGGCAGGCGACGACATGCGGGCAGGTGTTCATCCAATGAACGGCAGCCGCCACCTTAGCCGCTGTGCCTGCAAAGCGCAACCGCTGACGCTGCCCGCTGGCGGCTTGCATCAGCCGGTGAACGCGGCCTGGCACCATGCCATCAGCGGGTTCCAGAACATCCCCAGCACCAGCAGGCCCAGTGCATTCACGCCGAATACGAGGCGCAGCAGGCGGTCATCACGCGGCAGCACGGGCTCACCGATGGGTTCATCGAAATACATCACCTTGATCACGCGCAGGTAGTAGAACGCGCCGATCACCGCGAACACCACGCCGACGATGGCCAACCACAGCAGGTCGCCATGGATGGCTGCACGCAGCACCGCCAGTTTGGCCCAGAAGCCGAGGAACGGCGGGATGCCGGCCAGCGAGGCCATCACGCACAGCACCATGCCGGCACTCCACGGGTCGCGTGCGTTCAGGCCCTTGAAGTCGTCGATGTTGTCGGCCTCGAACCCGCGGCGCGACAACAGCACGATCACGCCGAATGCGGCGGTGGCCATCAGCGCGTAGCTGATCGCGTAGAACATCGACGCGGCATAGCCTTCGGCGCCGCCACCGGCAAGGCCGAGGAACAAAAAGCCGACATGCGAGATGGTGGAATACGCCAGCATGCGCTTGAGGTTGGTCTGCATCAGCGCGATGACATTGCCCAGCACCAGCGAGAGCGCCGCCAGCACCGCCAACATCGGCTGCCACTGCGCGGCCAGCGGCGAAGCCCCGAAGCCCAGCAGGCGCACCACCATCGCAAACGCCGCCAGTTTGGGCGCGGAACCAATGAACAAGGTGATCGGTGTGGGTGCGCCGTGGTAGACGTCGGGCAGCCACATGTGGAACGGCGCTGCGCCAAACTTGAAGGCGATGCCGGCGATCATGAACACCACGCCGGTGAGCAGCAGCATGGGCTGCGCCACGCCGGGGGCGGCCTCGCGAATGGTGGCCAGATCCAGGCTGCCGGTGGCGCCATACACCAGCGACATGCCGTACAGCAGCAAGCCCGAGGCCAGCGCGCCCAGCACGAAATACTTCATTGCCGCTTCCGACGCCAACTTGCTGTCGCGGTCCACCGCTACCAGCGCATAGGAACTCAACGCCAGCAGCTCCAGGCCCAGATACACCATGATCAGGCTGCCGGCCGAGATCAACAGCATCATGCCGAGTACCGCAAACAGCACCAGCACCGACACTTCGCCCTTGTACAGGCCGCGATCGCGCAGGTACGGCCACACAAACAGCAAGGCCACTGCGGAAATCAGGCAGGTACTGATTTTCAGCACATCGGCCATGGTGTCGCGCACGAACATGTGGTTGAGCACGCTGGTGTCATCACCCACGCCCACGCCGCACGCAATCAAGCCGGCCACCAGCAACAGCGCCAGCACCGACAACACATGGGTGAACACGCGCTGGCTGTCCTTCAGGAACAGATCCAGCATCAGCAATCCGAACGCGGCGCCGACCAGCACCAGTTCGGGAATCAGCGGCAGCAATTGTGTGACTGCCGGCATGGCGAGAGTGGCCTGCATCGTCGTCATGTCCTTAAAGTTTGGTCGCGGCGAGCTGACCCGCCAGTTGCGCGATGGACGGCTCCATCAAATCGGTCAGCGGCTTGGGATACACACCCAGCGCCAGGGTAAAGGCAGCGAACACGCCCAGCACGATCCATTCGCGTGCGTTGATGTCGGTGAGCTCGGCCACATGCGCGTTGCCCACCTCGCCCCAGATGATCCGCTTGGTCAGCCACAGCGAATAGGCCGCACTGATGATCAGGGTCAAGGCCGCACCCAAACCGATCAGCGGGTTCTGCTGGAAGCTGGCCAGCACCACCAGGAATTCACCCACGAAACCGCTGGTGCCCGGCAGACCGCAATTGGCCATGGCGAAGAACACCCAGAACAGCGCGAACCACGGCATGACCTTGGCGACTCCGCCGTAGTCCTTGATCATGCGGGTGTGCATGCGGTCGTACAGCACGCCCACGCAGGAGAACATCGCGCCGGAAATGAAACCGTGCGAAATCATCTGCACCATGGCGCCCTGCAAACCGAGGCGTGCGGCAT
>DAORUL010000121.1:2741-4875 GCA_035433165.1 Thermomonas sp.
GCTTCCACGTGCGCATCCGGCAACCAGGTGTGCACCGGGAACATCGGCACCTTGATGGCGAACGCGGCGAAGAAACCCCAGAACAACCAGGTTTGTTCGCTCATGCTCAGCGGCAGCGCGGCCATGTCGGCGATCTGCCAGCTGCCGCCCTTCAGGTACAGGTAGATCAGGCCAATCAGCATGAACACCGAACCGATGAAGGTGTACAGGAAGAACTTCATCGACGCATAAATGCGACGCGGGCCACCCCACACGCCGATCACGATGAACATCGGGATCAGCATGGCTTCGAAGAACACGTAGAACAGCATCGAATCCAGCGCGCAGAACACGCCGATCATCGCGCCTTCCAGAATCATCAGGCTGGCGTAGTACTGCGCCACACGCTTGTTCACCGAACCCCATGCGCCCACCAGCACCAATGCACCCACCAAGGTGGTCAGCACGATCAGCGGCACCGACAGGCCATCCACACCCAAGTGGTACTGGATGTCATACGCCGGAATCCACGCCCGCTGCTCGACGAACTGCATCGCCGCGCTGCCCATCTGGAAGTCGGTGAGCAGGGGCAAGCTCACCACGAAGGTCAGCAAGGCAAACCCCAGCGCAATCCAACGCGCCAGATCCGGCCGCTTGTTGCCAGCCATGAGGGAGAACACGCCGCCAAGAATCGGCAGCCAGATCAACAAACTAAGCAGGGGCCAGTGGGTCACGCTTGCAGTTTCCATCCAGTCATCGATACCGGCTTACAGCCAGTAATACTTGGCCATCGCCAGCAGCGCGACCAAACCCAAAATCATTGCGAAGGCATAGTGGTACAGGTAGCCGGTCTGCACCCTGCGGGCCAGCGCTGCCACCATGCCGATGAGGCTGACGCTGCCGTTGACGGCACCGTCGATCAGCCCGCTGTCGATCGAACTGGACGCCTTGCCGATCTTCAAACCGCCGCCGGCAAACCCGCCAATCCACAGATCGTCCATGTAGTACTTGCGTTGCAGCAGGCGAATCGGCCACGCCAAATTGCGGGTAATGCTCACGCGCCATTCCGGCTTGACCATGTACAGCAAGGTGGCCAGGAAGAAGCCCATCAGCGCCAGCATGAAGGCCGGTGCCATGAAGCCGTGCAGGGCAAACGCGACCGGGCCGTGGAACTCGCGTGCCAATGCCGCAATCACGTCGTTCTCTTGCAGCACCTCAATGGCACCGAGGAAGAACGGCAACTGCTTGGCGTGGCCCAGCATGTCGGTGCCGAACAGCATCGGGCCCACCGTGAAGAAGCCGATCAGCATCGACGGGATGGCCAGCAACACCAGCGGCACGGTGACCACCCACGGCGATTCGTGCGGGACATGCACGCCGTGCTGGCCGTGCGCATCGTGATGGGCATCGTGATGGGTGTCATCGTGCGCGCCATGCGCATCGTGCGCGTGGTTGTTGCGGAAGCGTTCTTCGCCAAAGAAAGTCAGATACAGCAGGCGGAAGCTGTAGAAGCTGGTGACGAATGCACCCAGCAACACCGCCCAGTTGGCATATTGGGCAATGAAGCTGCCGGCGTTTTCAGCGGCGTGGTGCGCGGCGGCTTCGATGATGGTGTCTTTCGAATAGAACCCGCTGAAGAACGGTGTGCCGACCAGCGCCAGGGTGCCAATCCACATGGTGATGTGGGTGATCGGCATGTATTTGCGCAGGCCGCCCATCTTGGTCATGTCCTGCTCGTGGTGCATGCCGATGATCACCGAGCCGGCACCGAGGAACAGCAGCGCCTTGAAGAAGGCGTGGGTCATCAGGTGATACACCGCCGCCGAATACGCCGACACGCCCAGTGCCACCGTCATGTAGCCCAATTGCGACAAGGTGGAATAGGCGACGACCCGTTTGATGTCGTTTTGCACCATGCCGATCAGGCCGGTCCAGAACGCGGTGGTCGCACCGATGAACAAGATGAAGTTGAGCGCGGTTTCCGACAGCTCGAACAGCGGCGACATGCGCGCCACCATGAAGATACCGGCGGTCACCATGGTGGCGGCGTGGATCAGTGCCGAAATGGGGGTGGGGCCTTCCATCGAATCGGGCAGCCACACATGCAGCGGCACCTGCGCCGACTTGCCCATCGCGCCGATGAACAGGCAGATGC
>DAORUL010000122.1:0-4867 GCA_035433165.1 Thermomonas sp.
AAGACCAAAGTGGTGGATGCCAAGGCGCAGAAAAACGGCATCAGCTGCAATTTCGAAGGCGAGTCCATTCCCGCCGGCAAGCTGTATGACCGGGTGCTGGTGTCGGTGGGGCGCAGCGCCAATGGTGGCAAGCTGGCTGCCGACAAGGCAGGTGTGCAGGTAGGCGAGCGCGGGCTGATTCCGGTGGATGCGCAGATGCGCACCAATATCCCGCATATCTTCGCCATCGGCGATCTGGTCGGCCAGCCGATGCTGGCGCACAAGGCCACGCATGAGGCCAAGCTGGCTGCGGAAGTGGCGGCGGGGCATAAAAAGGAATGGGTGGCGCGGGTGATTCCCAGTGTGGCCTATACCGACCCGGAAATTGCATGGGTGGGCGTCACCGAAACCGAGGCCAAGGCCAAGGGCTTGAAGGTCGGCGTGGGCAAGTTCCCGTGGGCGGCGTCCGGGCGGGCGATTGGCCTTGCGCGTACCGAAGGGTTCACCAAGCTGCTTTTCGATGAAGACAGCCATCGCGTGATCGGCGGCGGCATTGTTGGCGTGCATGCCGGCGAGCTGATTTCGGAAGTTGCGCTGGCCATCGAAATGGGCTGCGAGGTCGAAGATATCGGTCACACCATCCACCCGCACCCCACGCTGGGGGAATCGGTGGGGATGGCGGCCGAGGTGTATGACGGCAGCATCACCGACTTGTATATCCCGAAGAAGCGCGGCTGATGCAAAGCGAAGCCCCGGCCGGGGATGGGCCGGGGCTTCGGGGGCACCCGCTGGGAATCGGACGAGGAAGGAGCGGGCGCGAGGGGTAAGACCGGCGGCCGCGGATGGAGTTCCAACAAATTTTGGCAGCTTATGGCGGTTGCCGTGGGCAAAGTGCGGCTGCTATAATTCGGGGGCTTCGCGGGGTGGTTTTTTGTAATGACCCCGTGAATAGCGCTAAACTTCTGTTTTTGCTTGGAATGTTCGCGTGCAGAACTCCACCGGCGCGGGCTGGCGGATGGCGCTGCGGGTAGTGGCGGTTCAAGCCATTGCCGTGCTGGCGGCCTCCGCGGTCTGCTTGATCAATAGTCCCGCTGCTGCTTTGGCGGCACTGGCCGGCGGCGGGGCGCTGACACTGGGTAGCCTGGTGGCTGCCTGGGGGGCGTTTGCAGGTGGCGTGGCGGGCGCCGGGACAGCGCTGGGGCGCTTGTTGCTGGGGATGCTCGCAAAGTGGTTGGTGGTCATCGTGGGCTTGTATCTGACGATGGCGGTGTGGCGGTTGCCGGCGGTGCCGGCGCTGGCCGGGGCAGCAGTCGCTGCGGCGGCCATGGTGGTTTCGATGAGATTCGTGGCACAGCGCAGTACGACGAGGATGAACGCGTGATCTTGGAAGCAATGGGGTTGGCACCCGAAGGTGGCGAAGGTGGCGATGGCCTGACCGGCTATATCGTTCACCATTTGACCCACAACACCAAGCAGTTTGCGTTCGGCACGGTGCATATGGACTCGTGGATCGTGGCGCTTGCGCTCGGTCTTCTGGGGTGCTTGTGGCTGTGGTACTACGCCCGCAAAGCCACCTCGGGCGTGCCCGGCAAGGGTCAGGCCTTTGTCGAGCTGGTGGTCGAATTTGTCGATTCACAAGTCAAGGACACCTTCCATGGTGACCGTCGCTTCATTGCGCCGCTGGCGCTGACCATCTTCGTGTGGGTGGTGTTCATGAACACCATGGATCTGCTGCCGCTGGATATCCCCAGTGCTGCCGTGCAGGCCGTGGCGGGTACGGAAGTGATGCATCACACCTATCTGCGGTGGGTGCCTACTGCTGACGTCAACACCACGTTTGCGATGTCAATCACCGTGTTCTTGCTGATCATTTATTACTCGATCAAGGCCAAGGGTGGCTGGGGTTTCACCAAGGAGCTGTTCACTGCGCCGTTCCATGCGCACGGCACCGTGGCCAAGATTGTGCTGGCTGTTCCCAACCTGTTCCTGAACCTGGTCGAATACCTGTCCAAGCCGGTCAGTCTGGGCATGCGGTTGTTCGGCAACATGTATGCCGGCGAGTTGGTGTTCATGCTGATCGCAGGCTTGTTCGCCTCGTGGGTGACCTTCATCCCCGGCGTGATCTTCAACTCGATATGGGCGGTGTTCCATATCCTGATCATCCTGTTGCAAGCCTTCATTTTCATGGTGCTGACTGTCGTCTATCTGGCGATGGCGCACGAGCATCATTGATTGACAGCATCGCTGATTAACGCGCCACCGTTTTCGCTCCACCCATTTCATCGCGTCATCCTTTCTTTTCACCACAAGCAAGAAACCGGAGATTCACCATGGAAGCACTCGCCAACGTTCAGGCCTTCACCGCCGTTGCTATCGGCATCATCGTCGGCCTGGGTGCGCTCGGCGCCGCCCTTGGCATTGGCGTGATGGGCAGCAAGTTCCTCGAAGCCGCTGCGCGTCAGCCGGAATTGGTGCCGATGCTGCAAGGCCGCATGTTCCTGCTGGCCGGCCTGATCGACGCCGCGTTCCTGATCGGCGTGGGCGTGGCCATGATGTTCGCGTTCGCCAACCCGCTGCTGGCCGCCGTCAAGGCCGCTGCCGGCGCCTGATCGCGCTGCACCAACACTGCCTGGCGGCCAAGAGCTGCCGGCAGTGGCAACAAGGCGCCGCGGCATGTCGCCGTGGCGCAGCCTTTGAAGAGCCCATGCGAATGGTCTTGTTCAATCCGCAGGTCATGACATGAATCCGAATATCACCCTGCTGGGCCAGATGATCAGCTTTGCGTTCCTCATCTGGTTCACCGTCAAGTTCATTTGGCCGCCACTGATGCAGGCGATCGAAGAGCGTCAGCAGAAAATCGCCGAAGGTTTGGCGGCGGCAGACAATGCACAGAAAAATCTGGCGCAAGCGCAAGACAAGGTTGCCGAAGAACTCAAGGCTGCGCGCGGCAAGGCCAACGAGATCATCGAGCAGGCCCATCAGCGTGCCAACCAGTTGATCGACGCCGCCAAGGCCGACGCAATTGCCGAAGGCAGCCGCCAGAAAGCACTGGCCGAGGCCGAGATCGAAGCTGCCGCCAACCGTGCCAAGGAAGATCTGCGCAAGCAAGTGTCTGCACTGGCCGTGTCTGGTGCCGAAAAATTGCTGATGCGCGAAATCGACGCCAACGCCCACAAGGCGCTGATCGACGATCTGGCTGCGCAGCTGTAAGGGCCGACCCATGAGCCAGGCCCTGACCCTTGCCCGTCCCTACGCTCGCGCCACGTTTGCAATCGCGCGCGAGGCCGGCGCACTGCCCGCATGGTCAAGCGCGTTGGCGTTTGCCGCGCGGGTTGCCGCCGACCCGCAAATCGCAGGGTTACTGGGTAACCCCAAGTTGACGCGCACGGACACCGTGACCTTGCTGGCACCGGAAGGTGCGAGCGACGTGTTCGGCGATTTTCTCGCCCTGCTGTTCGACAATCGCCGGCTGCCGCTGCTGCCTGAAATTGCAGGCTTGTTTGATGAGCTGCGGTTCGAGGCGGAACGCACGGTGAAGGCGCGGGTCACCTCGGCGGTCGTACTGCCGGCGGCCGAGCTGGAGACGATCAAGAACGCACTCAAGCGCCGTTTCGGGCGCGAAGTTGAAGTCGAAACTGCCGTGGATGCCAGCTTGATTGGTGGTGCGGTGATCGACGCTGGCGACATCGTCATCGATGGTTCGCTGAAGGGCAAGCTGGGCCGCCTGCAAGCGGCGCTGGCGCACTAAATTTCGTTAGCAGATTTTTTTTATTGAATGTGGTTCGCGGCAATGCGAACACCAAGGAAACCAAGATGGCCACTTCCACGCTCAACCCGTCCGAAATCAGCGAATTGATCAAGACCCGCATCGAGAAGGTCAAGCTCGCCGCCGAAGCGCGCAACGAGGGCACCGTGACCTCGGTGTCCGACGGCATCGTGCGCATCCATGGCCTTGCCGACGTGATGCAGGGCGAAATGATCGAACTGCCCAACAGCACCTTTGCATTGGCGCTGAACCTGGAGCGCGATTCGGTGGGTGCGGTGGTGCTGGGTGACTACGAGCACCTGCGCGAAGGTGACGTGGCCAAAACCACCGGCCAGATCCTCTCGGTGCCCACCGGTCCGGAACTGCTGGGTCGCGTGGTCAACGCGTTGGGCGAGCCGATCGATGGCAAGGGCCCGATTGATGCCAAGACCTCGGCCCCGGTGGAGTGCATCGCACCCGGCGTGATCTGGCGCAAGTCGGTCAGCCAGCCGGTGCAGACCGGCTACAAGTCGGTGGACAGCATGATCCCGATCGGCCGCGGCCAGCGCGAACTGATCATCGGTGACCGCCAGACCGGCAAGACCGCGCTGGCGATCGATGCGATCATCAACCAGAAGAATTCCGGCATCAAATGCATCTACGTGGCAATTGGCCAGAAGAATTCGACCATTGCCAACATCGTGCGCAAGCTTGAACAGTACGGCGCACTGGCCTACACCACCGTGGTGGCAGCATCGGCCTCTGAATCGGCGGCGATGCAGTACATCAGCGCCTATTCGGGCTGCACCATGGGTGAGTACTTCCGCGATCGCGGCGAAGATGCCCTGATCATCTATGACGATCTGTCCAAGCAGGCTGTGGCTTATCGCCAGATCTCGTTGCTGCTGCGCCGCCCGCCGGGCCGCGAAGCGTATCCGGGTGACGTGTTCTATCTGCATAGCCGCCTGCTGGAGCGCGCTGCACGCGTGTCCGAGGACTATGTCGAGAAGTTCACCAACGGTGAAATCAAGGGCAAGACCGGTTCGTTGACGGCGCTGCCGATCATCGAAACCCAGGCTGGCGACGTCTCCGCCTTCGTGCCGACCAACGTGATCTCGATCACCGACGGCCAGATCTTCCTGG
>DAORUL010000123.1:0-4760 GCA_035433165.1 Thermomonas sp.
CCGCTGTCGGCACCGCGCATTTCCAGGAATTTTTTCAGCCGCACTTCCGGGAAGGCGGTAGTCATGTGGTCGTTCCAGTCGCGCAAGGTAGGCAGCGCGCCGGGCAACACATCCAGCTCACCGCGTAAAAACTTGCGGAACGATTTGCCGCTGGCATCCACATACACATCATTCCGATGCGAGAAATACATCGGCACATCCAGCAAGTAATCCACGTAGCGCTCGTAGCCGAAACCGTCTTCGAACACGAAATCCAGCATGCCGGTGCGGTCGGGGTCGGTGTCGGTCCAGATGTGCGAACGGTAGCTCAGGTAGCCATTAGGCTGGCCTTCGGTGAATGGCGAATCGGCAAACAGCGCAGTGGCAATCGGTTGCAGCGCCAGCGAGACGCGGAACTTTTTCACCATGTCGGCTTCGGAGGCGTAATCCAGATTCACCTGCACGGTGCAGGTGCGGGTCATCATGTCCAGCCCCAGATTGCCGACCTTGGGCATGTAGTCGCGCATGATCCGGTAGCGGCCCTTGGGCATCCACGGCATCTCGTCGCGTCGCCATTTGGGTTGAAAACCCATACCCAGGAAACCCAATTGCAGTTCGTCGGCGACTTCGCGCACCTCGCGCAGATGGCTGCCCACTTCCTTGCAGGTCTCATGCAGGGTGGCAAGTGGCGCACCCGACAATTCCAGTTGCCCGGCCGGCTCCAGCGTCACCGAGGCGCTATCCCGGGTCAGTGCAATCGTGCGCGGCGGCTGCCCGTCCACGCTTTCCTGATACGGCTGCCAGCCGAAGCGGGTCAGGCCATTGAGCAGCGCCTCGATGCCGCGCTCGCCATCGAACGTCGGCGGGCGCAGGTCATCCAACCGGAAGCCGAATTTTTCGTGCTCGGTACCGATCCGCCAATCCGTGCGCGGCTTCTCGCCCGAGGCCAATACAGCGGCCAATTCGCGGGGATCGGTGATGGGGGTGTCACTGGCGCTGCTGGGTCCGGACATCGACGTGATCTATCGGAAAGTCCCGCCAGCTTAATCCCGTGCAGCCTTGCAACAAAGTCGGGGCAGCACGCCTGCAGTGTTCCGCCAACGCAAGTAATCGACTTACAGCGCCAACCAGCCCGCGACCACGCTGCGCAATTCGTCCACGCCTTGCCTGGACTCGCCGGAGAACAATTGCACGCTGACGCTATCGGCATAGGCGCGCGAAAGCTCCATCCGCACTGCCTGCAAGGTATTGCCGGCGGCGCCACGGCTGAGTTTGTCGGCTTTGGTCAAAATCACATGCGCAGGCAGGGCACGGCGCATCGCGTAGCCCAGCATCTGGCGATCGTAGTCTTTCAATGGGTGGCGCACATCCATCACCACCACCAACCCGCGCAGGGCATCGCGACTGCCGAAATAGCCATCCAGAAACGCCTGCCAATGTGCCTGCAACTCCTGCGGCACCTTGGCGTAGCCGTAGCCGGGCAGATCGACCAGATATTTGTTTTCGTGCGGCGGCAACCCGAAAAACACCAATTGCTGGGTGCGTCCTGGGGTTTTGGACACCCTTGCCAGTGCATTTTGCTGACACAGCGCGTTCAGGGCGGAGGATTTGCCGGCATTGGAGCGCCCGGCGAAAGCAACTTCAAACCCGCCATCGGTGGGTAATTGCCGGTAATTATGGGCGGCCAGCAGGTACTGGGCGCGTGCAAAAGGATTGGGAGCAGCCATCTGCATAGCATGGCATGCTTGGGGGAGGAATCGGAGCCGTTTGACCGCTTCCCGCGTGACCACCATAATTTGCCGGTTCAGCAATCCTCGGGATTGCATCCTTTCGTGTCAGTGGAGTTCTGCATGCGTCCTGTCCATGCCCTTGCCGGTGTTGCCTGTCTTGCCTTAGCTGCGGTGGCCTATGCCCAGAGCACGGCGGTAGCCGCACCCGACAATGCCCCCGTACAAGCTGCACCATTGCAGGAAAAACCTGCGACCTGGGGCGACCCGCAAGTGGGCCAAAGCAAGGCCGGTGCTTGTGCCGCCTGTCACGGGCTGGATGGCAATGCCATGCAGCAGAATGCACCGCGCATCGCGGGCATGCCCGAGCGCTACATCGCCGAGCAGCTGCATTTGTTCAAAACCAGCCAGCGCACCAGTGGCTTGGCGGGGGTGATGGTGCCGTTTGCCAGCATGCTCAGCGCGCAGGACATGCGTGATGTTGGCGCATGGTTTGCCAAACAGTCGGCAGGCGCAGGTGTGGCCGACGATACCGTCATCGCCACCGGGCCGAACCAGGGCAAGAAGTTCTATCAATTGGGTGAAACCCTGTTCCGCAATGGCGATGCCGGCCGCAACATCCCCGCCTGCATGGCCTGCCACGGCCCTTCGGGTGCAGGCAACCCCGGCCCGGCCTATCCGGCCCTGCATGGTCAAGATGCCATCTATGTGGCACGTCGCCTGGAGGAATACCGCACCGGCGCCACCACCTACACCAACCCGGCGCATTTCAAGCTGATGACGGAAGTTGCCAAGTCGCTGAGCGATGAGGAAATCAAATCGCTGGCCAGCTATGTGCAGGGTTTGCACACCCGCGCCCCCGGCACCACCAAGGAAAGCATCAGCCGCTGAGGATGCCGCTTCACCATGCGTTCGTTTTGTCCCGTGCATGCTGGTTGCTCGGCCACCCTGATCGCTGGAGACTGATGCGATGCGTTCCCTACTGCTGACCTTTGCCCTGTTACTGTCCACGATGCTGGTGCCGGCCCATGCCCAGCAAGTCCTGCCGGGGCTGACGGCAGGTGTGCAATATGAGTTGATCGATGCCGGGCAGCCCTATCAGCCATTACCGCCGGGCATGGTCGAAGTGGCGGAAGTGTTCGCCTATACCTGCCCCCATTGCGCCCACTTTGCTCCGATGCTGGACGCATGGTCCAAACAACTGCCGGTGCACGCCAAACTGGTGCTGGTACCGGGAGTGTTTGATCGCGATGACCCGTGGTCGCGTGCATTCTTCGCCGCGCAGAGCAGCAAATCCTTGAACGTGCTGCACCCGCGCCTGTTCGCTGCTATCCATGAAACCGGTGACCTGCCACGCAATGCCGACAGCGCGCAAATCATGGCGTTCGCCAGCAAGGTGCAAGGCGTCAACGCGGCCGCGTTCAAGGCCGCGATGCTCGACAATGCCAGCTTGCTGCCCAAACTCAAAGCCGCCTACGAATTTGCTGCGCGCAGCGAAATTCCCGGCACCCCGTCGATCATTGTTGCTGGCCGCTACCGGATCAAAGGTGACAGCTACGAGGGTCTGCTGGCCAACGCACTTGCGGTGGTCAACGCCTTGGCACCCAAATCCGCCGCGCCGGCCAAACTTGCACCCAAGCCTGCGGTCAAACCCGCCACGAAGGCCGTACCGGCCAAGGCTGCCCCCGCCCGTTCCTGACCTTTGCTTGCTCTAGACCCTTGGAAGTCCATGCCATGACGATGATGCGCAACGCTCTGCTTTTGCTCGCCCTGCTGCCGTTGGCAGCCTGCAAGGACAAGGCTCCGGCGACCGTGAACGCCGATCCGGCAGCCGCCGCCGCACAGGTGCAAACCAAGGCCGCCAGCGCCGAGGATCCGCAGCGCGCAGCGGCAGCTGAAGCCAATGTCAAAGCCGCCGCCGAAGCGGCCGCCAAGGCCCCGCCACCGGTGGAAGGCACCGATTTTGTCAGCATTCCCAATGGCCAGCCGTTTGATACCGCGCCAGGCAAGATCGAGATCGTGGAATTTTTCGGCTATGTCTGCCCGTTCTGCGCAGCGGTGCAGCCCACGGTATCGGCGATGAAGGCCAAGCTGCCGCCGGATGTGCATTTTGTCGAAGTGCCGGCCGCATTTGGCGGACCGTGGGACAACTACGCCAAGGCCTACTATGCTGCCGAAGCAATGGGGCTGCACGACAAAACGCATGATGCGATGTTTCGTGCAATCCACGTCGACCAGACGCTGAAAGGCGAGCGCGGCATGGATACCCCGGAAGAAATCGCCGCGTTCTACAAGAATTACGGCGCCGATCCGGGCCAGTTCCTGAGCAGCATGCAGAGCTTTGCGGTGGCCGCCAAAATCAACCGCGCGCGCCAGTACATGACCGCCGCATTTGCCAATGGCGACCAGATGGGCACGCCGACCTTCCTGATTGACGGCAAGTACCGGGTCAAGGGCAAGACCATTGACGACATGTTCCGCATCATCAACCAATTGGTGGTGGCCGAACGCGCCAAACTGGCCAATGCCGCGCCCGCCGCAGCAACGGCGCCTGCCGCGCCAGTGGCCAGCGAGGCCGCCAAGCCCTGATGTGCCCCGGCGCTGCCATGTCCACGCGCCGGCTGCGCCTGCTCAGCGCCAATATCCAGGCCGGTTCCAGCACGCGCGGCTACGGCGACTACGTGACGCGCAGCTGGTCGCATGTGTTGCCGGCCGGCAACAAACGCGGCGCACTGGACACCATCGCCGAACTTGCCGGCCGCCACGACATCGTGGGCCTGCAAGAAGCGGACCCCGGCAGCCTGCGTTCGGGCTTCACCAACCAGACCCACTATCTGGCCCAGCGCGCAGGCTTTGCCTACTGGAGCCACCAGCCCAACCGCAACGTGGGGGGCGTGGCCTCCAGCGCCAATGGCTTGCTCAGCCGGCTGGAACCGCGGCTGGTGGAAGACCATCCGCTGCCGGGCCGGGTCAAAGGCCGCGGCGTACTTACCGCACGCTTTGGCGATGGCCGCGATGCGCTGACGATTGCGATTGCCCACCTCTCGCTGGGTA
>DAORUL010000124.1:0-4724 GCA_035433165.1 Thermomonas sp.
AACCATCGACCAAAAGATTAAAAGTCTTCTGCTCTACCGACTGAGCTAACGGCCCACAGGGAAAACGTGCCCGACATTGCATCGGGGTGCGCATTCTAACCGAATCGCGCCGCCATGTAGCGGGTTGGGTCCAAAATTCCGGCTTCATTGAAGCCTTGTGCGCGCAAATGACAGGCATCGCAATGGCCGCAGGCGCGGCCGTCGGCATCGGCCTGATAGCAACTCACGGTCTGCGCGAAGTCCACACCCAGGCGCAGGCCCTCACGGGCGATCTCGGCTTTGCTCATGCGCATCAGCGGCGCGTGCACCCGGAAGTGGCTGCCCTCCACCCCTGCCTTGGTGGCCAGATTGGCCAGCGCTTCGAAACCGGCGATGAACGCCGGCCGGCAATCCGGATAGCCGGAATAGTCCACCGCGTTGACACCGCAAAACAGGTCGGTGGCGCCCAGCACTTCGGCCCAGCCCAGCGCCACCGACAGCATGATGGTGTTGCGCGCCGGCACATAGGTGGACGGGATGCCCTGCCCGATGATGTGGCCATCGGTGTCGGTGGGGACCGCAATATCGTCGGTCAATGCCGAACCGCCAATGCTGCGCAAATCGACATTCACGGTCTTGTGCACCACCGCACCAAGGGCGATGGCCACGCGCGCAGCGGCATCCAACTCCGAGGTGTGGCGCTGGCCGTAGCGCACGCTGAGCGCATGCGCGGCAAACCCCTGCTCACGCGCAATGGCCAACACCACGGCCGAATCCATGCCCCCGGACACCAGTACCACTGCAGGTTTCATCGGCCCGGCTCCTCGCCCCACAAGATTTTGTGCAATTGCATCTGAAAGCGCACCGGCAATTTGTCTTCGATGATCCAGTCGGCCAGTGTACGCGGCGTGATCTGGCCGGCGCTGGGCGAAAACAGCACGTCGCACACCTCGAACAAGCGATGTTGCAACACGACTTGTTTGGCCCAATCGAAATCTTCACGCGAGCAAATCACTGCCTTGACCTGATCGTGCGCGGTCAGCAGCGGCAGGTTGCTCCACAGGTTGCGCGCCACTTCGCCCGAACCCGGGGTTTTGATATCCAGCACCCGCGACACCCGCGTATCCACGCCGTCGATGGCAATCGCGCCCGAGGTTTCCAGCGACACCACATAGCCGGCATCGCACAACTTTTCCAGCAAGGTCAGGCAGCGTTTTTGCGATAACGGCTCACCGCCGGTGACGCACACATGGTGCACGCCGTGTTTGGCCACCTCCGCCAGGATGGCGTCGATCTCCCACCACTGCCCGCCGTAAAACGAATAGGTGGTGTCGCAATAGGTGCAGCGCAGGGGGCAGCCGGTCAGCCGCACGAACACGGTGGGCCAACCCGCATCGCGGGCTTCGCCCTGCAGAGACAGGAAGATTTCGGTGAGCTTGAGGCGCTCTGCTGGGAAGGCCGCCGATGCGGCGGCCGCATCGGCGACGTCGTTCATCGGTGCAGTTTACCGGTTGCCGGCGATCTGCATGGACCGCAGCCGATCCTGTGCGGTGCGTGCCACGTCGGTGCCGGGGTAGCGCTGCAGCACTTGCCGCAAGGTGGCTTCGGCCTGCGGATATTGCTTCTGCCCGTACTGGGCCAGTCCCAGTTTGAGCAAGGCCCCCGGCGCTTTGTCGTGGCTGGGGTACCGGTCCAACAGGGCACGGAACTGGTCGCCTGCCATCGCATAGTTCTGGGTGACGTAATAACTCTCACCCAACCAATACAAGGCATTGGGGGCCAGCTGGCCACCCGGAAATGCGGCCAGAAAGTCCCGCAGGCGACGTGCCGATTCCACATAGTCGCCACCCTTCAGGGCATCAAATGCATACCCATAGGCGGTTTGCTCGTCCTTGCCGGCCAGCCCGCTGCCAGCCGCCGCTGCAGTTGGTGCAGTGGCGGTTGCAGATGTCGATGCCGAGGCGGGTGGCGTTACCGATGGCGCCACGGTACCGGCTGGTGCAGTGCTGCCATTTTCCAAGCGATCCAGGCGCCCGCTCAGGTCCAGATATTGCGCACGCTGGCTTTGCTTGGCTTGTTCCTGCTGCTGCTGCAGTTGCTCAAGCTGGCCACGCAACTCCTGCACTTCGCTGCGCAATTGGCTGATCTGATTGACCAGCTCGGTGCCGTTTTGTTCACCGGCAGCACGCTGCTCCAGCACTGCCACCCGATCGGCCAGACTGGCACGCTGGGCCAACACCTGCGGCGACACGATCAGTGCCGCCGCAAGTACGCCAATGGATGCGAAGGTACGCATTACTTGGCGCTGTACACCAGTTCAACGCGACGGTTCTTGCTCCAGCAACCCTCGTTGGACTCGGTGCACACCGGGCGTTCTTCGCCGTAGCTGATCACCGACAGCTGGCTACCGCTGCCGCCATTGGCTTGCAGTGCCGAGGACACCGCATTACCACGGCGTTCACCCAGACCCAGGTTGTATTCGCGGCTGCCGCGCTCATCGGCATTGCCTTCCAGGCGCAGACGCGCACTCGGACGGTCGCGCAGGTACTTGGCGTGGCAATTCATGATGGCCTGGAATTCCGGCTTCAACGCATCCTGGTCCAGATCGAAGTACACCACGCGCTGCCGCAGGCAGGCATCGCTATCGAGATCGGCGGGGGTGTACACACCGGCGCGCGGGGTCTCGCTGACCGGTGCGGTGGTGGTAGTGTCCACGGCATTGGCCGGCGGCGGCGTTTCCTTGACCTTCTTGGCGCAGCCCACGGCAACGCATGCAGTCAGGCCGGCAATGGTCAGGATACGGGCGATCTGGGGGATGGAAGCCTTCATGGTGGATACCTCTGTTCGTGAGTTCGGGGTGAGTTGCAGCAGTGTAGTCATTGCGCTGTGAATACGGCGGTCATCTGCCGGCATCCCGCGCTTATTTCTGTCGGAACGGCGACCACGCGGGTTCGCGCACATCGCCACTGGCCAGGACCAAGCGTTGCCGCACACGGCCATCGGCAGAGACCGCATACAGCACGCCACGGCGACCTTCGCGTGCGGCATACAGCACCATCGCAGCATTCGGGGCAAAGCTGGGTGATTCATCCAGTGAGCCCGGCGAGAGCATGCTCCAGCGGGGACTGCCGGTGCTGCGATCCATCAGGGCGATGCGATAGACATTGCCGGCCCCTTGTGCGGTGGCCAGCTTCTTGCCATCAAACGACAGCGACGGGCTGGCGTTGTAACTACCATCAAACGTCACGCGGCTGGCGCTGCCACCATTGGCGGAGACTTGGTACACCTGCGGCCGCCCACCACGATCGGAGGTGAAGTACAGGCTGGTGCCGTCGGGGCTCCAGGTGGCTTCGGTATCAATGCTGAATTGATTGGTGACCTGGGTCAGGTGCTTGCTGGCCAGATCCATCACGTAGATGTCGGGATTGCCGCCCTTGGAAAGGGTCATCGCCATGCGGGTGCCGTCCGGCGAGAAATTCGGCGCGCCGTTGATGCCACGGAAATTGGTGATTTTCTCGCGGCTGCCGGTGGCGATATCCTGGATCCAGATGCCCGAATTCCCACCCTCGAAGCTGACATAGGCCAGTTTGCGCCCGTCCGGACTCCACGACGGTGACAACAGCGGCTCGCTGGAATTGACTATGGTGCGCGGGTTGAAGCCATCGGCATCGGCCACCACCAGCGCGTACCTGGCCTCGCGCCCCAAACCGGTGGCGGTGACGTAGGCAATGCGCGTCCAGAATGCGCCGCGCACACCGAGGATTTTTTCGTACACCGCATCGCTGATCTGGTGCGCCACATCGCGCTGCGCAGCACCCGGCGCGGTCAATGCGAAACCCAGCAGACGCTGCTGCTTGGCGACATCGAACAATTCATACTCGGTGCGGTAATCGCCACCATTGGGCACGCAACGGCCCACCAGCAAAAAATCCTGTTTGAGCATGCGCCAGGTGGGATACGCGACTGCGCTGCCCTCGGTGGGGCGCTCTGGCAAGGTCGCCGGATCCAGCGTGCGGAACTGGCCGGAGCGGCCCAAATCAGCGCGCACCACGCCGCCGACATCGGTTTGCCCGCAATCGCCGCCAAACGGCACCACGGCAATCGGCAGCGCCGCGGCATTGCCGCCGACGATATCGATTTCCAACCCACCGCGTGACTGCGCCAATGCGGCACAACAGGGCAGCAATAACAACGGCAATAGCAATCGGCGGGCGATCTTGTGCATGCGGCTTCACAATCGGTCAGCAAGATGAACAGGATCGCCTATTTGTGCTGCCATAGGGTGAACAGTTGCGGACTAAGCCACGGTTTTCATACCCATCACAGGTCTTCGGCGCGGAACTTCAACACCGGGTCGCGCACAAACACGTCCTCGAAACCGGCATACGGCAGCGGCGAGGCCTTCATCACCGCCGCTTCCACCGAGCGCCGGCCCAGATCGTCGTACGGGCAGCCCGGCGACACCTGCACCGAGACCACTTCGCCGCCCGGAATCTGCTTGATCAGGACCTCGCAGATCTGCCCCAGCTTGACCGAATCCGGGCGTGTCCACTGCCGCAAAATCGCGTTCATCAGCGCCACTTGGTAGCTGGCACTTTTGCGCAGCCGGCTATTGGGGTCGCCCGGTGGCGGCCGGCTGGGTGGCGCGCTATTGGTGCGGGCATCGGCCAATTGCTGGGCACGCTGCTCGGCCATCGTGCGCTCGCGTGCGGCCAACTCGCGTTGTTTGCGGATTTCCTGCAACA
>DAORUL010000125.1:0-4717 GCA_035433165.1 Thermomonas sp.
CCCAGCGCCGACGAAGCCGCACAGCCGCTGCGTTTCATGGTGAACGCCATCAATAATGGCCAAGTGGCGCAATTCGCCACGTTTGACCGCAATGGTGCCGTGTTGCAGTTTGGTTGAGAACGTCAGCCGACCAGCAGTAGCCGCAACGTCTGCAAGCCGACGAAGAAAGCAATCAACACGGTGTTGATCGCCCAACCCACAGTCAACGCCTGCGCCATCACCCCATACCGCGGATCCTTGGCGCTGGGTGCAACTTTCCACACCGCCGCCACGATCCAGGCGGTGTAGGCGAGCAGGAACACCAACATGCCAAGAGTGGCACCCGGCAATTGGTGGTGATTGACCAGCCAGTACACCGCCAGCCACAACGCGCTGCTGGGTATCACGCCATACAGCCAAAACACCTTCCAGAGCGGGCTGCGCTCGGGCAAATACGCTGCGTGCATGGTTTGCATGAAACCCCCGGAAACTTGGCCTGTATCCAGCATAGCACCGCTCGCCACGGTGCTGACAAGCACTGCTGTGCGACACTTCGCAAATGAGCATTCTTGTTGCCAGCACACTGCTGTATCTGATCGCCACCGTTTGGCTGGCGATGGGCGTACAGCGCCCGGAACGCACCCTCCCGCGCGGCTGGCTGCTGGCGGCCAGCGCTGCCGTAGTGCTGCATGCCGTCTTTCATTGGTTGGGCTGGCGGCACTCCGGCAATACCGACCTGCATTTTTTTGCCGCACTGTCGCTGGTGGGGCTGGGGATGGCCGCCATGACCACGTTGGCGGGCATTGGCGGACGCATGCGCGCACTTGGGGGCGTGGTCTTCCCGCTGACCGCTGCCCTGCTGGTGAGCTATGGCCTGTACGGCCATGCCAAGCAACCTGAACCGCTGGATTGGCGCTTGCTGCTGCACGCATGGCTGGCCCTGTTGGCCTACGCCACGCTGGCGCTGGCCGCCTTGCTGGCCATCTTCTTGTGGGTCCAGGAGCGCGCCCTGCGCCGACGCGAATTCCATCTGTGGCTGCGCGCCCTGCCCCCGCTGACCGCGCTGGAAACCTTGCTGTTTCGCACCATTGCCGTGGGCTTTGTGCTGCTGACGGCCACTTTGCTGACCGGCGTGCTGTTCGTGGACAACCTGCTGGCCCAGCATCTGGTGCATAAAACCGTGCTCAGCCTGCTGTCGTGGCTTGCGTTTGGCGTGTTGCTGCTGGGGCGCTGGCGCTATGGCTGGCGTGGTGCGATCGCGGTGCGCTGGACACTGACCGCCATGGCACTGCTGGTATTGGCGTTTTTCGGCAGCAAATTCGTGCTGGAACTGGTGTTGCACCGCACTGGCTGAGACATACACTTGCCATTGCAATGTTTGCATTGACAACTATTGCGCGGGTAGGCATTATGCCGCGCCATGAACACGCCAACCCGCCACCCCCAAGCCTGCAGCGGTTCCACGCTGGGCATTTTGTTCCGCCAGGTGCGCGACGCCATGTGGGCGCGCATGGAGCGCGAATTGGCCTTGGCCGGACATGCGCTGACGTTCAGCCAGTACATCGTGATCAAGTCCTTGGCGGTAGGCACTGCCGGCGTCACCGACTTGGCCCGTACTGCCGATCTCAATCCCGGCGCGATGACCCGTCTGCTGGATAAATTGGAAGCGCGCGAACTGGTGGAGCGTGTGGCTGACACCAATGACCGCCGCGCCTTGCACATCCATCTCACCGATGCCGGCCGCCAACTTTGGCGCGATGTGGACCAATGCGGCCGGCGCGTGCGTGAACGCGCGTTGCAAGGCATGGACGATGCCACCCGTGCCCAACTGACCCGCCTGCTGGAGCAGGCCCGCGACAACTTGCTGTCCCAGGATTAACTCCATGTTTCGAATGACCACTCTCATCATCGCCCTGGGCGGCACGTTGTTGTTGGCCGGTTGCGCCAGCAGCAGCGGACTGGCCACCCAGACCACGCTGCGCGATGCCGCCAGCGTCCCGGTTGCCCGCTCGCTCACGGGGGTGCCGCTATCGGTGGCGGCTTGGCCCAGCGAGCGTTGGTGGCAAGCATTTGCCGACCCGCAACTGGATGCGCTGATGGATGAAGCACTGGCCAACGCACCCAGCCTGGACGTGGCCGATGCGCGTGCGCGCAAGGCGCAGGCACAAGCCGGCATTGCCGAGGCCGCACGCAAGCCGTCGGTGGGGGCCAGCGCGCAGGTGCTCGGCATGCAGTTGCCGGAGACCTTGGCCGGCCAAGACCTTGGTGGCTCGTTCAAGGTCGCCAACCTGTTGATGCTGAGCCTGAAGTACAACCCCGATGTGTGGGGCCAGGACAAAGCCAAGTGGCAGGCGGCAGTCGGCAATGCGCACGCACTTGAAGTGGATGCGCATGCAGCGCGGCTGAGCTTGACAGCCAATATCGCCCGCACCTACGTTGCGCTGGCGCAAGCGTTCGACCAAGCCGCGCTTGCACAAGCCGAAATCACCCGCGCCGATGCGTTGCTGGTACTCGACCGGCAACGGGTCAAGGCGGGGCTGGACAATGGCATCGGGCTGGCGCAACACCAAAGCCAAGCCGCACTCGCCAGTCAACAACAGCAAGCCGCGCAGCACCAGATCGAACAATTGCGCAATGCGCTGGCCCTGCTGCTAGGAGCCGGCCCGGATCGCGGCCTTGCCATCACCCCGCCGCAACTGACGCAGCCCAAGCTCATGGTGCCTGACAACCTATCCAGCGATCTGCTGGCACGGCGTGCCGATATCGTGGCGGCGCGTTGGCGGGTAGAAGCCGCACAGCACGGCATCGATGCCAGCAAAGCCGCGTTTTATCCCAGCCTCAATCTCAGTGCGCTTGCGGGATTGGCGGCGGGCAATTTAGGCGATTTGTTTGGCAACAAATCCCTGCTGCTCAACGGCGGCCCGGCGCTGAGCCTGCCGATTTTCGAAGGCGGCCAATTGCGCAACCAATTGCGCGCCAGCCAAGCCGATCACGACATCGCGGTGGCGAGCTACAACCAGACCTTGTTGGCCGCCATGCGTGACGTGGCCGATGCGGTGCAAACGGCGCGTGCGCTGGACGCACAGCTGGCCAGTACCCGCCAGGCACAGACCGCCGCCAATAGCGCTTACCGGCAAGTGCAACAACGTCAGCACGCCGGCCTGGCATCGCAACTGGATGTTTTGAACGCTCAAAAATCCTTGCTGCAGCTGGACCAGCAATTGGCCGCACTCACCGCCGCACGGCGCGCAGCCAGCATCGACCTCGATCAAGCACTGGGCGGCGGCGTTGCCGTCAACCCAGGCGCCAACGCCCAGAACACCACGGCTTCCAAGTGACCCCTCATGACCACTGAAACCACACCCAATACCTCCGCCGGCCAGCCCGCACCACTGCCGGCATCGCAAAGTGCATTGCCGCCCACCGGCAACGGCAAACGCCGCCGTGCCTTGTTGATCCTGCTGGTGATCATCCTGATCGCCGGTATTTCCTCGATGGCCTACTACCTGCTGGTGGCGCGTTGGCAGCAAGACACCGACGATGCCTATGTGCAGGGCAACGTGGTCAGCATCACCCCGCAAACCATCGGTACGGTGGTGGCGATCAATGCCGATGACGGCATGCGGGTCAGCGCCGGCCAAGTACTGGTGCAACTGGACCCCAACGATGCCAAAGTGGCGCTGGAACAGGCGCAAGCCAATCTCGCAGCCACCGTGCGGCAAGTGCGTGGGCTGTATAGCAGCGTGGATTCCGCGCAGGCCGATATCGCCGCACGTGAAGTGGCACTGGGCCAAGCGCGTGCGGACGTGGCACGCCGCAGCGGTCTGGTGGCCAGCGGTGCGGTGTCGGCCGAAGAACTGGCGCATGCGCAAACCCAGCTCAAGGCGATGGAAGCGGCACTGGCCGGCTCACGTGGGCAATTGGCGCGCACCCATGCCTTGGTCGATGCCACCACCGTCAGCGATCAGCCACAAGTACAAGCGGCAGCGGCACAGCTGCGGCAGGCCTATTTGAATGAGCAACGCGCCGCGATTGTGGCCCCGGTGGATGGCTATGTGGCCAAGCGCAGTGTGCAGCTGGGCCAGCGCGTGCAACCGGGCGCCACGTTGATGGCCATCATCCCGCTGCAACAGGTGTGGGTGGATGCCAACTTCAAGGAAACCCAGCTGCACAACTTGCGCTTGGGCCAGCCGGTGACGTTGAGCGCCGACATGTACGGCGACACGGTGGAATTCAACGGCAAGGTGGCCAGTCTTGGGTTGGGCACCGGCAGCGCGTTTGCACTGCTGCCGGCGCAAAACGCCAGCGGCAACTGGATCAAGATCGTGCAGCGCGTCCCGGTGCGCATCACCCTGGATCCCAAGCAACTGCGTGAGCATCCGCTACGGCTGGGGATGAGCATGGCGGTCAAGGTCAATGTGCGCGACCAGTCGTTGCCGGTATTGCCAGCCGCAGCCGCCACCCAGCCGGTGCTGGCTACCGAGGCCTATGCCAGGCAATTGCACGACGCCGACGCGATGATCACCGCGATCATCGAAAAAAACCTGCCGGGCCACAAGCACTAATCCGGCACGCGCATGACCACCCTTGCAGAACAAGAAGAAGCGGCCGGGCTGCCCCCCGGCCCGGAAACCCGGACCCCGGGTCTTGCGGATTTCCGTCCGCCCAATGTGCCGCTGACCACGCTGGGGCTGGCGCTGGCCAGCTTCATGCAGGTGCTGGACACCACCATCGCCAA
>DAORUL010000126.1:0-4717 GCA_035433165.1 Thermomonas sp.
ATGCCGACGGCCATGCTGCAAACTTAACAGACGCAGAGGATGCTGCGAAAGCACATTGCGCAATTGCGGGTTAATCCAGTTCCCGATGGTGCACCGCCACTTCCGGCCAATCAGCGCTGCGGAAGTGCTGCGCCAGTCGTTCGGCCAGATACACCGAGCGATGCCGCCCGCCGCTGCAACCAAATGCCACGGTGACATAGCTGCGGGTTTCCGAGCGTAACTTGGGCAGCCAACGATCCAGGAAAGTCTGTACTTGCTCGACATAGACGCTGACATCGGTTTGCGCGTCCAGGTAGTGACGCACCAACTCGTCGCGCCCGGACAGCGGTCGCAGCCGGGCATCCCAGTGTGGATTGGGCAGCACGCGGGCATCAAACACGAAATCGGCATCGGCCGGTACGCCGTGGCGATACGCGAACGATTCAAACATCAGCGCAACCCCGGCACCTTCCAGCCCGAACTCGGCCAGGACCCGGCGGCGCATCTGATGCACGTTCATCTCGCTGGTATCCAGCAAAATGTCGGCAATCTTGCGCAGCGGGCGCAGCGCTTGCCGATCCAGCGCAATTGCATCGGCCAAGCCCAAGCCTAAATGGCTCAATGGATGCCGACGCCGAGTATCGGCATAGCGACGCAGCAGGACCTCGTCGCGGGCCTCCAAAAACAAGAGTCGCGGGTTGGCACCCAATGCGCCGATCTGCGACAGCGCTTGCGGCACCTCCGACAAATCGCCCAGGTTGCGGGCGTCAATCACCACCGCGATTTTGGAAGGTGCCGAATCATTGGCCAACATGCGGCGAACGAAGTCCGGCAGCAATTCTGCCGGCAGGTTGTCGACGCAGTAATAGCCCAGGTCTTCCAGTGTATGCAGGGCACCGGATTTGCCCGAGCCGGACATGCCGCTGACGATCAACAGGCTGGGCAAGGCGGCGCTCATGACGTGGCGCGTTCCAGGAAATGACTGTGGCGGGCCATGAAGGCGGCAGCCGGGTCGATGCCTTTGCTGCGCAGGATATGCATGCGGGTGGCGGCCTCGGTCAACACCGCCAGGTTGCGACCGGCCATCACCGGGATGGTGATGATGGGCACGTCCAAATCCAGCACGCGCCTGCTGCCAAGATCACCGGTCAGCCGCTCCATGCCGCTGCTGCCTGGGGTAGGGGATGGCTTGCTCAGATGCACGATCATGCGCAGGTACTTATTGCGCTTGACCGCCGTATCACCAAACATTTGCCGGATATTGAGCACCCCGAGGCCGCGCAGTTCCAGCATATCCTGCAGTAATTCCGGGCAGGTGCCATCCAGCACATCGGGCGCGATCTGGGTGAACTCGGGGGCGTCGTCAGCCACCAGTCGGTGCCCACGGGTGACCAACTCCAGCGCCAACTCGCTTTTGCCTGAGCCCGACTCCCCGGTAATCAATACGCCGATGGAATAGATCTCCATGAACACCCCGTGCAAGGTGACGCGCGGTGCCAAGGTGCGCGCCAGCACATATTGCAGGTGGTTGAGCAGTTCATGTCCGCGTCGGGGTGATAGCCACAGCGGGGTGTCGGATTCCTCGGCCGCACTGCGCAGGTCTTCCGGGCAGCTTTGATTTTTGCTGATGACCAGCGCCAGCGGGCGAAAGTCGATGATCTTGTGAATGGTCTCCCAACGCTGGCGCGCATCCAGCCCGTCCAGCCATTCCAATTCTTCGGTGCCAAGAATCTGCACCTTGTTCGGATAAATGGCATTCAAATAACCCGCCAGCGAAGGCCGGCGGGCGACGGTATTGACCGCTTCCAGAACCCGTTGGCCGCCGCGCTCCTGTCCGGCCAGCCAGCGCAGCGCCAAGCGCTCCTGCTGGCTGGCGAACAGTTCACTGGCGGTAATCCGCGTGGTGCTCACGCAGCCACCCGGTGATTACGGAGCCCGGTGTTCACTCGAACACGCCGCTCTTGGCCAGACCATCGCCCTTGCGTTGTTCCAGCTGTTTTTCCTTGTGCTTGATCAGTTGCCGGTCCAGCTTGTCCACCAGGATGTCAATCGCGGCATACATATCCGGGCCCACGGCATCGCCGTGCAAGGTGCGCCCGGCCACGTTGATCGTTGCAATCGCCTTGTGCAGCGGCTTTTCCAGCGCCAACTGCACCCGGACTTCGCAGTCGCCTTCGAAATGCCGTGCAAGGCGTTCAAACCGGGTTTCCACGTGACTGCGCAGGGCAGGCGTGACATCCATTTGCTGGCCATAGGTTTCGATCTGCATCTTGACCTCCTTCTGCTGATGCTGCGGGCGGGTGCCCGCAACGGGTGCGCGGAACGGTGTCAGCCGATCCGCACGCGCTCATGCGAAGCCGGAATTTGCAATGCTTCGCGGTACTTCGCGATGGTGCGCCTCGCCACCGGCACACCCTCGGCCTTCAACGTATCGGCAAGTCGTGCATCCGACAAGGGCTTGCGTGGATTTTCAGCGGCCACCAGCTGCCGAATGCGATCCTGGATGGCGGTACTGGAGGTACTGCCACCGGCGTCGGTATCAATGCCGGAGGCGAAGAAATCGCGCAATGCCAAGGTGCCGCGCGGGGTGCGCACATATTTGCGCGCCACTGCCCGCGAGATCGTGGATTCGTGCAGGCCCAAGGTGTCGGCCACGTTGCGCAAGGTCAACGGGCGCAGTGCCTGCGGGCCAAATTCCAGAAAACCGGCCTGCTCGGCAACCAGGCAACGCACCACGCGTTGCAGGGTGTCGGCGCGCGATTCCAAGCCTTTGAGCAACCACCGCGCTTCTTGCAGATGCCCGCGCAAATAGTCGGCATCGGCACTGCCGGCATGCCGAATCATTTGCTGATAATCGCGTTGGATGGCTACCTTGGGCATGGCACCGGCGCCCAGCGCCACGTGCCAGAGCCCTTGCTGCCGCCAAATCACGCAATCGGGGATCACATAGCTGCCGCTGGGCAGTGCGCCGTATTGTGCGCCGGGCCGTGGGTTCAGAGTCCGCAGCAGATCAACCGCGGCCTGGGCCTGTTCCTGGCTGCAGCCGGCCTCCTGGCAGATGCCTGCGATTCCCAGTTTTGGCAGGCGCTGCAGGCTGTCTGCCGCCAGCTGCAGAGCCACCGTACGCCCGACGGTGTCGGGGGGCAGCGCACGCAATTGCAGGCTCAGGCATTCACCCAGATCGCGTGCACCCACCCCCACCGGGTCAAATTGCTGGATGCGGCGCAATACCGGCAATGCATCCTCCACGCGGGTGTCGATCTCCGGGCGCAGGCTGGTCAGCAAGTCGTCAAGGTTGTCGCGCAGGTAGCCATCATCATCAATGGCATCGATCAGGGCGATGCCGATTCGCGTGTCGCGTGGGCTGAAGTGCCCCAGATGCAATTGCCATAGCAGGTGATCATGCAGGCTGTCTTCATCCTCCGAATGCTCGAAGTCGTCGTTGTTGCGTGTGCTGTGGCTGCCCGTGTGTTCGGCCCAGGTATCCGGTGCCGACTCCCAACTGTCCTCGAGAGCCTGCTGGGGTTCTTGTGGCTCACTGCTGGCCGCCGGTGCAGCAGCGGAAAACTCGGCATCACCGGCGGCATTGCCGTGGTCGGCATCTTCCACCCAGTCCAGCAACGGGTTGCTGGCCACCGCCTCGGCCACTTCGGCTTCCAGCTCCGCGGTGGACAACTGCAGCAGATGAATGGCTTGACGCAGTTGCGGCGTCAGTACCAGTTGCTGTTGCGTGGTGGCGGATAAATGCGGCTTCATGCTCTGCAGCATAGCGCCAGTCACGCGAGATTTGGCTGCATTTGACGCCGCGATTCACATCGCGATGGGCGCATCAGCAAAAGCTACAAGCGGAAGTCTTCGCCCAGATAGACGCGGCGTACGTCTTGGTTTTCCAGCAGCTGGGCGGGCGCGCCCTGGGCCAGTACACCGCCCTCGGCAAGAATGTAGGCACGATCGCAAATGCCCAAGGTTTCACGCACGTTGTGGTCGGTGATCAGAACGCCGATGCCGCGCTGCTTTAGGTGACGCACGATGCGTTGGATTTCGTTGACAGAAATGGGGTCGACACCGGCGAATGGTTCGTCCAACAAGATCATGCGCGGCTTGCCAGCCAGGGCGCGAGCGATTTCCACCCGCCGCCGCTCGCCGCCGGACAAGCTGGCACCGGGCTGCTCGGTGACGTGGCCAATCTGCAATTCATCGAGCAGCGAATTGAGCTCGTGTTCGCGGCCATCGTCATCCAGATCCGGCCGCAACTCCAGTACCAGACGGATATTGTCGGCCACGCTCAATTTGCGAAACACCGACGGCTCCTGCGGCAGGTAGCCAAGCCCGAGGCGCGCGCGGGCATACATCGGCAGGTCGGTGATGTCGGTGCCATCCAGCAGGATGCGCCCGGCATCGGCGGCGACCAAGCCCACGATCATGTAAAAGCAGGTGGTTTTGCCGGCACCATTGGGGCCCAGCAAACCCACCACTTCGCCCGCGTTTAGCTGCAAACCAAAATCACGCACCACCTCGCGTGAGCGATAGCGCTTGCGCAGGCCTTCGGCGACCAGCATCAGGGCGTGCCCTTGGCACTGCCGGGTGCAGCTGGAGCAGCGGTATCCTTGGGCAGAATCCGCATCTTCACGCGGCCGCCACCTTCGCCACCGCTCTGCAGTTGGCCGGACTTGAGGTTGTACACCACCCGTTCGCCATTGATGCTGCCGCGCGATTGCTTGATCACCACGTTGCCGGT
>DAORUL010000127.1:0-4685 GCA_035433165.1 Thermomonas sp.
CTTGCTGCACGCGCATTTGGTGGAACGCGGCGGTGATTACGCGCTGCTGGATGCACGCGATGTGCTGGTGGTGCGGCATACCGACCTGGGTGCCGTGGTGGATTGGGAACAAAGTGCCGCCAAGCTGGCCGGGTGGCGCACGCAGCATCCGCAAACGCGGGTGAACATCACCGGCTTTGTGGCCCGCGATGAACACGGCTTGCCCACCACCTTGGGCCGCAATGGCAGTGACTATTCGGCGGCGATCTTCGCCAGCTTGTTCGAAGCCGACGAGCTGCACATCTGGAGCGATGTGGATGGCGTGCTGTCGGCCGATCCGCGGATCGTGCCGGAAGCGGTGCCACTGACCGCGATGAGTTATCGCGAAGCCTGCGAGTTGGCCTATTTCGGCGCAAAAGTCATCCATCCGCAAACGATGACCCCGGCGATTGCACGCGGCTTGCCGATCCTGATGCGCAACACCTTCCGCCCGGAGTTTGCCGGCACCCGTATCGACGCCGAAGGCGACCGCAACCCGGCCGGCCCGGTCAAAGGCCTGACCTTGGGCGGCGACCTGGCGCTGGTGTGCCTGGAAGGTGCCGGCCTGATCGGTGTGCCCGGCACCGCCGAGCGCGTGTTCGCCGCACTGCATGCCGCGCATATTTCGGTGGTGATGATCTCGCAAGGCAGCTCCGAGCACTCCATCTGCTGCGTGGTGCATCAGCGCGAAGCCGATGCCGCCCGCGATGCCTTGCAAGATGCATTTGCCCGCGAATTGGCCGGCGCGCAGGTGCAGGGTGTGACGCTGCAAACCGGGATCAGCGTGCTGGCGGCGGTAGGCGATGGCATGGCCGGCACACCGGGCGTGGCGGCGCGCATGTTCGATGCCTTGGCGCGGGCGCGGGTCAACATTCGAGCGATTGCGCAGGGTGCGTCCGAGCGCAATATTTCAGTGGCGATCGACTCTGGTGATGCCGCGCGCGCACTGCGCGCCGTGCATGCCGCATTCTGGTTGTCGCCGCAGACCATCGCGCTGGCGGTCATCGGCCCCGGCAAGGTGGGCAGCGCCCTGCTCGATCAACTGCAAACCGCCCTGCCGCGCCTGCGCACGCAGCACACTATCGACCTGCGCCTGCGCGCACTGGCCTCGCGCTCCAACCTGTGGTTGTGCGAACACGGCGACGCCGTGGATTGGCATACCCGCCTGCAACAACCGCCGTCGGAGGCCAGTCTTGACCATCTCACCAAGCATCTGCTGGACACCCACCTGCCACACGCCGTGGTGATCGATTGCAGCGCCAGTGACAGCGTGGCCGCACGCTACCCCGAATGGCTGGCCGCCGGTATCCACGTCATCACGCCCAACAAGCAAGCCGGTGCCGGGCCGCTGCAACGCTATCAGGCCATCCGCAGCGCGCAGGCGCACAGCGGCGCGCGTTTTCGCTATGAAGCCAGCGTGGGTGCGGGCTTGCCGGTGATTTCCACCCTGCGTGATTTGCTGGACACCGGCGATGATTTGCTGTCCATCGAAGGCATTTTTTCCGGCACGCTGGCGTGGCTGTTCAACAAATACGATGGCAGCAAACCATTCTCGGAACTGGTGCTGGAAGCGCACGCCTTGGGCTATACCGAACCCGACCCGCGCGACGATTTATCCGGCACCGATGTGGCGCGCAAATTGGTGATCTTGGCGCGCGAGTCCGGCATGCACATTTCGCTCTCCGATGTCGACGTACAAAGTCTGGTGCCCGCAAGTCTGCGCACTGCCGACCGCGACACGTTCATGGCCGGACTGGCCGCATTGGATGCGCCCATGCAAGCGGCGCTGGAGGCGGCGCGCAGCAAAGATTGCGTGCTGCGTTATGTGGCCCGTTTGGACAAGCACGGCCGTGCGTGCGTTGCCTTGCAGGAATTGCCCGGCGAACACACCTTCGCGCATTTGCGCCTGACCGACAACTGCGTCTCCTTCACCACCCGCCGCTACTGCGACAACCCGCTGGTGGTGCAAGGTCCGGGGGCCGGCCCTGAAGTAACCGCCGCCGGTGTGTTCTCGGATCTGCTGCGGCTGGCCGCCGCGCTGGGGGCCAAGCTATGAGCGCCGCACCCCGACAAGCGCGTGCATTTTCACCCGGCTCGGTGGGCAATGTGGGCGTGGGCTTCGACATCCTTGGCCATGCCATTGCCGGGCTGGGCGATATTGCAACGGTGCGCAAAATCGAGGCCCCCACGGTGCGCATCACCGCCATTACCGGCACCGTCACCGACCTGCCGCTTGAAGCCCATCGCAATACCGCTGGCGGCGCATTGCTGGCGCTGCGTGAAGCGCTCGATTTGCCTTTCGGGTTTGCGTTGGAGATTGAAAAAGGCATTCCACTGGGTTCCGGCTTGGGGGGCTCGGCAGCCTCGTGCGTGGCCGCACTGGTAGCCGCCAATGCCTTGCTGGATGCACCGCTTGCAACTGAAGCACTGTACCCGTTTGCACTGACAGGGGAAGCCGTAGCCAGCGGCGGCAAACATGGCGATAACGTCGGCCCGATGCTGCTGGGCGGCTTGGTGCTGGCCACCGCTGATCGCTTGACCAGGATCAGCGTGCCCGCCGCTTGGCACGCCGCGGTGGTGCATCCGCATGCCGTGCTGGAAACCCGCCGCGCACGCGAGGCACTGCAAGGCGCGTATGCGCTGCATGACTTCGTGATGCAAAGCGCCAACCTTGCGCAAGTACTGCTGGGATGTGAGCGTGGCGATGCAGGGCTGGTGCGCGCAGGGCTTTCCGATGTATTGGTGGAGCCGCGCCGTGCACCCTTGATCGGGGGCTTTGCAGCGGTCAAACACGCCGCACTGGAGGCCGGGGCAATGGGCAGCAGTATTTCCGGTGCTGGCCCCAGCGTATTTGCATGGTGCGATAGCAAAGCCACTGCCCAGTGTGCGGCAGATGCCATGTCTGCAGCCTTTGCCAATGCCGGTTTCGGCAGCGACATCTTCCTGACCCCCATTGCCTGCCCCGCCGCCAAGGTTTTGCCATGAACACCCTCAGCACCCGTGGGCAAGCGCCCGTTGTCACGCTGTCACAGGCCATCGCCGCAGGGTTGGCCCCCGATGGCGGGCTGTATATGCCAGACAGCTGGCCGGCATTGTCTGTCGAAGACTTTGCCGGCGCCCGCAGCTTGCCCGAAGTGGCCTTGCGTCTGCTGCAACCATTTTTTGCCGATGAAGTGATCGCGCCCGCACTGCCGGCGATCTGCGCCGATGCACTGGCCATCGAGCCGCCGTTGGTGGGCTTCGGCGCGCCCCATGATTATTTGCTGGAGCTGTTCCACGGCCCCACTGCAGCGTTCAAGGATTATGCCGCCGGCTTTCTTGCCGGGTGTTTGTCGGCGCTGCCGCAGGGCGAAAAACCACTGACCATTGTGGTGGCCACCTCGGGCGATACCGGCGCGGCGGTGGCGGCCGCCTTCCACAAACGCCCGGGGTTTCGCGTCGCCATCTTGTACCCCGATGGCCGCGTGTCACCACGCCAAGCGCATCAACTGGGCTGCTTTGGCGACAACGTGCGCGCCTTCAACGTGGATGGCAGTTTTGATGATTGCCAGGCGCTGGCCAAAACCCTGCTGACCGATGCCGCCTTTCGTGCGCAGGTGCCGCTGGGTTCGGCCAACAGTATCAGTCTCGGGCGGTTGTTGCCGCAGGCCGCGTACTACGCACATGCCGCACTCGGCCATCTGCGCGCCACCGGCAATGTGCTGAACTTCGTGATCCCCACCGGCAATCTGGGCAACGCACTGGCCTGCCTGCTGGCCCAGCGCATGGGCCTGCCGATTGGCCAACTGGTACTGGCCAGCAATGCCAATACCGTGTTGCCGGATTTTTTTGCCGGCGGCAACTACCACCCCAAACCCAGCCTTGCCACCTTGGCCAATGCGATGGACGTGGGCGCGCCCAGCAATTTCGAGCGGCTGCAATATCTGTATCCGGATGCCGAAACCCTGCGCCATACCCTGCGCGCCGAAGCCGTCAGCGACGACCAGATCCGCGCTGCCATCGTGCGCACCCGGCAGCAGCGTGGACACATCGTCTGCCCGCATACCGCCTGCGCCGCCGACGTGCTGGACCGCTTGCGCGCGCGTGGCGAACCCGGTGACTGGGCTGTCGTCGCCACCGCCCACCCGGCCAAATTCCCGGAAGTGGTGGAACCGCTGGTGCAGCAAACGATTGCTCCACCGCCTGCGCTGGCGGCGATGTTGGCGCGGCCAAGTGGTGCAGAGCACTTATCGAATGACGCCGCCACCCTGCAGGACAGGCTGCAAAACTGGTGAAGTTATCAGGTTGATTCGCAAACATTGACTGGTCATTTCGAAACTTCTTCCGGCGGATTGTCCGAACCTGCCGCGTACTGCGATAATAAATGGTCTTGGCCCCGTAGCTCAGCTGGATAGAGCGTCCCCCTCCTAAGGGGAAGGTCGCCCGTTCGAATCGGGCCGGGGTCACCATCACACTCATCCGCACCGCTGGAGGCTCGCCATGTCCCACCCCGTCCTCACCGCCCTTGGGCTTTCCGCCACTGAATCCGGCACTTATCTTGGCAATGGCGAATGGTCCAAGACCTCCGATGCCGGCGTGCTGGAGCCGGTCAACCCGACCACCGGCGAGGTGCTGGGCCATGTGCATGCATCCTCGCAGGCCGATTACGAATTGATCATTGCGCGTGC
>DAORUL010000128.1:0-4649 GCA_035433165.1 Thermomonas sp.
CGCGACAATCCGCACGGGATCATCTACGAACCGTGGCATTGGCGTTTTGGCGAGGCATGAAAGCACCCACCATTGCGCAGGCTTGGGCCAGCGGCCGCAATAATTTCAATGTGTTGCGGCTTGTCGCAGCGTGGATGGTGATCTATGGCCACGCTTGGGCGATCACCGGGACTGCTGGCCAGGACTGCATCACCTGGCTGACGCAATTCAAATTCGCCGGCGCAGTCGCAGTCGATCTGTTTTTTGTCATCAGTGGATTTTTGATTGCAGCCAGTTTGCAACGCAATTCCGTGCGCAACTACTTGCAGGCACGTGCGTTGCGCATCTTGCCGGCCCTGGTGACCTGTGTGGCGCTGAGCGTGTTCGTGCTGGGCCCGCTATTGACGACCACCAGCGGCTATTGGCACAACCTGCAGACGTGGCGCTACCTGTTGCTCAATGCCTCGTTGTGGTCCACCACGCACACCCTGCCCGGCGTGTTCGAGCATCTGCCCTACACCGCAGTCAACGGCTCGTTGTGGACATTGCCGGGCGAGGCGCGACTGTATCTGGCGCTGCTGGTGGCCAGCCTGTGCGGCGTCCTGACTCCCCGGCGCTACACACCACTGTGGGGATTGGCCATGGCCGGCGCGTATGCGTTTGCGGTGTGGCGGCAGCCCCTGCCCGAGATGTGGACCAACTATCTGTGGTGTACCGCATGTTTCATCACCGGCACCTTGTTTTGGGTCAATCGTGCGCGGCTCCGGTTGCAGGCCTGGCCGTTGTTGGGGCTGCTGGCGATCGCTGCCGCGACACGCGGCACCGTGTGGTTCCATCTGCCGTATTTCGCGCTGGTCACCTACGGCACGCTATGGCTGGCATTGATTCCGGCATGGCCGCAAATCCGCCACACCGATCTGTCTTACGGTCTGTATTTGTATGGCTGGCCGATGGCGCAACTGGTGCAAACCTACGCGCCGGGCGGCCCGCTGCATAACATGCTGGCGGCCACCGTATTGGCACTGCTGTGTGCGGCGGGTTCGTGGTTTGCCATTGAACGTCCGGCGCTGCAATGGAAGCGGCGTTTGAGCGTAGCGAATGCCTCAATGCATTGATGCCAACGCGCACAAGGTCGTGCGCAGCGCGTGCTGCCAATCCGGTGGGGTGATGGAAAAATCACGCTGCAACTTCGCAGTATCCAATACCGAATAGGCCGGGCGCTGTGCTGGTGTCGGGTAATCCGCTGTCGAAATGGGGATGACCTGCGGCAGCCGCTGCAACAAGCCCAGTGCATGCGCTTCATGCACGATTGCCTGGGCAAACCCATGCCAGCTGGTTTGCCCGGCACAGACCAGGTGCCAGGTATCGGCACTCTGCACACCCTGCTGCAACAGTTGCGTGCTGGCATCGGCGATCCACGCAGCGGATGTGGGCGCGCCGATTTGATCGGCCACCACCCGCAAGGCATCGCGCTGCGCCGCCAAACGCAACATCGTCAGCAAAAAGTTCTTGCCATGCGCGGCATATACCCACGCCGTGCGCAGAATGGCATGGCGTGCACCACTGCCGCGGATGGCCTGTTCGCCTGCCCATTTGCTGGCGCCGTACACGCCCAGTGGCGCACTTGTGGCGTCCTCGCGATACGGCTGTCTGCTGCGGCCATCGAACACATAGTCGGTGGAGTAATGCAGCAGCAGCGCATCGCTGGCTGCACACGCGCGCGCAAGTGCAGCGGGGGCTTCGGCATTGATCCGAAAAGCCGCTTCGGCATCGGTCTCGGCGTGGTCCACCGCGGTATAGGCCGCCGCATTGACCACCACATCGGGCGACAGTTGCAACACCAGTTCGGCCAATCGCCCGGGGGTATCGAAATCAGCGCTGCATTGCGCGCCCACACCATCGCGCGTCGCTACGATGACCTCACCCAATGCCGGCAGGCTGCGCCGCAACTCGCGTCCGACTTGGCCATTGCCACCCAGCAACAGGATTTTCACGGCGCGATGAACACCGGCAGTCGCTCCGCCGATAGCTCCGCCAACAACGGCGCTGCAGTGTCCTTGCCCGATAACGCAACATCCGCCAACGGCCAATCAATGGCCAGCTGCGGATCATCCCAACGCAAGTTGCAATCGCTGTCGCGATCGTAAGGGGCGGTGCAAAGATAGGTGAAGATGGCGGTATCGCTGAGAGTCAAAAAACCGTGCGCAAAGCCTTCCGGAATCCAGAAATGGCGCTTGTTTTCCGCACTCAGGATGGCCGCCACATGCTGGCCAAACGTCGGGGATCCGCGCCGAAGATCCACCGCGACGTCATACACCTCGCCCGCCAGCACACTCACCAACTTGCCTTGCACATTGTGCGGCCATTGATAGTGCAATCCCCGCAACACGCCACGTTGCGAGTGCGACACATTGTGCTGCACAAACTGTTGCGGCAGGCCATGTTCCGCAAAGCGTGCGGCATTCCAACCTTCGTAAAAATAACCGCGTGCATCGCCGAACACGGCAGGCTCAATCACCTTGCAACCGGGCAGGTTTGTTTCAATCACTTTCATGCAATGCGTCCATGCTTGAGCAGGCCAAGCAGATACTGGCCATACCCGTTCTTGGCCAGCGGTTGCGCCAGCGCGCGCAACTGGCCGGCGTCGATCCAATGGTTGAAATAAGCGATCTCCTCCGGGCAGCACACCCGCAGGCCTTGGCGCTTGACGATGGTTTCGATATAGGTCGAGGCTTCCACCAGGGACTCATGCGTGCCGGTATCCAGCCACGCATAGCCACGCCCCATTTTCTCCAGATGCAAGCTGCCATCTTCCAGATAGCGCTTGTTGAGATCGGTGATTTCCAACTCGCCACGTGGCGATGGCCGCAAGTCGGCAGCAAAACCACACACTCGCTGGTCATAGAAATACAGCCCGGTCACCGCGTAATTGGACTGCGGTAGTGCCGGCTTTTCTTCCAGACCCGCCACTTTGCCTGTGCCATCAAACTCGGCCACACCGTAGCGTTCCGGATCGCGCACCCAATAGCCGAATACGGTAGCACCGGCGCTGCGCGCATCTGCGCGCTGCAGCAACTCGGTGAGTCCGTGACCATGGAAAATGTTGTCACCCAGCACCAAACATGACGGGCCGCCAGCCAGGAATTCGCGCCCGATCAAGAATGCTTGTGCCAAACCGTCGGGACTGGGCTGCACCGCGTACTCGATACGCATGCCCCATTGCGTGCCATCGCCCAACAAGCGCTGGAACAGTGCCTGTTCGTGCGGGGTATTGATGATCAGCACTTCGCGAATCCCGGCCAGCATCAACACGCTGAGCGGGTAATAGATCATCGGCTTGTCGTACACCGGCAGCAGTTGCTTGCTGATGGCCTGGGTGATCGGATACAGCCGGGTGCCACTGCCGCCAGCGAGGATGATGCCTTTGCGACTGCTTGCCAGCGGGCTCATGCCGTCACCCCGATTCTTTCCAACCGATAACTGCCATCCAGCACGCGGCTCACCCAATCCTGGTTATCCAAGTACCAATCGACGGTTTGGGCGATGCCGCGTTCAAACGAATATTTCGGCTCCCAGCCCAGTTCATCGCGCAGCTTGCTGGCGTCAATGGCATAGCGGCGGTCGTGGCCGGGGCGGTCAGCAACGAAGGTGATCAGCGATTCGCGCGGGCGACCGTCCTCGCGCGGGCGGCGCTCGTCCAGCAGCGCGCAGATCGCCTGCACCACCTCGATATTCTGCTTCTCGGCATTGCCGCCCACGTTGTAGGTTTCACCCACGCGGCCGGCGGCCAGCACCGTGCGGATGGCTTCGCAATGGTCGCTCACAAACAGCCAGTCACGCACTTGCTTGCCATCGCCGTACACCGGCAGCGGCGCACCGGCCAACGCTTTGGCAATGACCAGCGGAATGAGTTTTTCCGGGAAGTGATACGGCCCGTAGTTGTTGCTGCAATTGGTGGTCAGTACCGGCAGCCCGTAAGTGTGATGGAAGGCGCGTACCAAATGATCGGAGGCCGCCTTTGATGCCGAATACGGCGAGTTGGGCGCATACGCGGTGGTCTCGCAGAACTTGCCGGTGTCACCCAAACTGCCATACACCTCATCGGTGGACACATGCAGGAAGCGGAACGCGTGCTGGGCAGCAGCATCCGATGCCTTCCAGTAGTCACGCACCGCTTCCAGCAGCGCCAGCGTCCCCACCACATTGGTTTGGATGAAGGCCGCCGGCCCGTCAATCGAACGATCGACATGGCTTTCGGCCGCAAAGTTCACCACCGCCTCAGGTCGGTACTCGGCCAGCAAGCGTGCCACCAATGCGCGATCACCAATATCGCCATGCACAAACACGTGATGGGGGTGGCCTTCAATTGCACGCAAGGTGTCGCGATTGCCTGCATAAGTCAGCGCATCCAGATTGATGACCCGAATGCCGCGTGCAACTGCTTCCAATACGAAATTGCCACCAATAAACCCGGCACCGCCGGTCACCAGCCATGTTGTCATGCGAACGGCCCTGTCCTTCCATCGTTGCTGCAGTGCAGGGGTGCAAGTATCGCCCAAATGCAAGAACCCCGCTGTGGGCGGGGTTCTGCGATGCGCCGATGGCACACCGGAAATTGGTCGGGGTAGCCGGATTTGAACCGACGACCACTTGTCCCCCAGACAAGTGCG
>DAORUL010000129.1:0-4637 GCA_035433165.1 Thermomonas sp.
CTTCCAGCAGCTCCATCACGCTGCGCGCCATCTGCGAATCCAGGTTGCCGGTGGGCTCGTCGGCCAGCAACAGCTTGGGGCTGCCGGCCAGTGCGCGCGCAATCGCGGCGCGTTGTTGCTGCCCGCCGGAGAGCTCTGCCGGGTAGTGCTTCATGCGCGAGCCAAGGCCCACCATGCCCAGCGCATCTTCAATGCGCAGCTTGCGTTCGGCCGCGGGCATGCCGCGATAGCGCAGCGGTACGTCGCAGTTGTCGAACAGGTTCAAATCGGGGATCAGGTTGAAACCCTGGAAAATGAAGCCGATCTTTTCATTGCGCAGTTTGCTGCGGGCGTTGTCGTTCAAGCCTTTGACGTTGATGCCATCGAGCATGTAGTCGCCGCCGGTAAATTCTTCCAGCAAGCCTGCGATATTGAGGAAGGTGGTCTTGCCCGAACCCGATGGCCCCGTCACCGCGACGAATTCGCCGTCTGCGACATGCAGGTCAAGCGAGCGCAGTGCGTGGGTTTCCACCAATTCGGTGCGATAGACCTTGGTGACCTGATGCATGTTCAGCATGGTGAGGAGTCCTTTTAATTTCCGGAAATACGGACGCGGTCCGCGTTGTTGAATTGGTCGGTGCCCGAGACCACGATGCGGTCACCGACGTTCAGGCCCGAGGTGATTTCGACACTGGAGAGAGATGAGGCGCCGGTGCGAATGGGGCGGCGCACGGCGCTGCTGCCGTCCACCACGTAGGCCACGTTGCCGCCGTCTTGTTCAAGGAAGGGGCCGCGCTCGACCATCAACACGTTCTTGCGTGTGTCCATCACGATGCGTACGGACAAGCGTTGGTTCTGGCGCAATCCCGGGGGTTGTTTGCCATTGGCAAAGCGCACGCGCGCGGTCACTTCGCCGTTGACAACCTCGGGCGACACCGCCGCAATTTCAGCGGGAAAGGTGGCGTTGTTGGCACTGATCTGCGCCGGCATGCCGATGCCAAGATCGCGTGCGAAGCTTTCCGGCACCTTCATTTCCACTTCGAATTTGGACAGATCCACCACACTCAACACCGGGCCATTGGCAATCACTTGCGTGCCCTGCGGGACTTGCACTTGCCCCACTTGGCCGTCGAACGGTGCGCGCAGGGTCAACAGTTCCACTTGGCGGCGTGCTTCGGCCACCACGGCTTGTTGGCGCTGTGCCTGGAGTTGCTTGTTGCGCGCATCCAGGCTTGCGCCGGCGCTTTGCAAGGAGAAATCGCGCTGTGCGGCGGCAAGGCCGATATCGGCCTTCTTCATCATATCTTGTGCGCGATTCAAATCATTCTTGGGCACCGCGCCGCCATCGAATGCGCGCTGGTAGCGCTCCAGATCACGTTGTGCCGCAGTGCGATCGACGCTGGCTTGGTCGAGTGCGCGCTGTGCGTTGGCGCGTACGATTTGCGCGTCCAGCTGCGCACGGCTGGCGGCGGCTTCAAAGCTTGCCAGCGTGGATTCTTCTTGCACCAACTTGCTGCGCAGCTCGGGGCTGTCAATCGTGGCCAGCGCTTGGCCAAGGGTCACCTTGTCACCGGCAACGATGGACAGGTGCACGGTGCCGGCCGCGATGGCATACAGCGTGGGGCTGTTGGAGGCGATCACTTTGCCTTCGGCACTGAGGTCGCGCACCAGGTCGCCACGGGTCACTTGCGCGATGCGGACCCGCGCAGCATCGAACGATTGCGCGCCACCCATCCAACGGGAAGCCACCCATGCGGTCAGCAGCAGCACGCCAGTACCCGCGATGACAGGCACGATCCATTTGCGGCGACTTGGCGCGGCGTGTGTCATGCGGTGATCCTGGCCGGCGGTATCGCGGATGCGGCCACGGGGGGCGGTGGACGGGGGCGCGGGCGAGGTCGATTGCTTATCCATACCCGCTGTAAAGCAACTCCCGTGCCAATTTCAAGTTATTGAAAAACATGGAAAATAATTTGAATGCAGCGTCCGTTGGACAAGCGGCTGCGTCCGCACGGACACAGCGGACGGCTGGCACCGTTACACTGCCGGCTTGGACTTTGGAGTAATGCTGCATGTGTGGAATCGTTGGTGCCATCGCGCAACGTGATGTGGTTCCCTTGCTGGTGGATGGCCTGAAGCGGCTGGAATATCGCGGCTATGATTCGGCCGGAATTGCGGTGGTGGTGGCCGATAGCGTGCGCCGCGTGCGGCGGACTGGGCGTGTGGCCGAGATGGAAGCGGCCGCGCTGGCCGAGGGGCTGGGTGCCAATCTGGGCATCGGACACACCCGCTGGGCCACGCATGGTGGCGTGACCGAATCCAACGCACATCCACATATCAGCGATGGCGAACTGGCCTTGGTGCACAACGGCATCATCGAAAACCACGAGGCACAGCGCGAACGTCTGCGCGCTTTGGGCTATGCGTTTGAATCGCAGACCGACACCGAAGTGGTCGCCCATCTGATTCATCACCACCGCAAGCAAGGGTTGAGTTTGCTTGCAGCACTGCAAGCGACGGTGAAGGAGTTGCACGGCGCATATGCATTGGCGGTGATCGACAAGCGTGCCCCGGGGACGCTGGTGGCCGCGCGTATGGGCTGCCCGTTATTGATCGGGTTGGGCGAGGGCGAAAATTTCGTGGCCTCGGATGTGTCCGCGATTGTGTCGGCGACGCGGCGGGTGATCTTTCTGGAAGAAGGTGATACCGCCGAGCTGACCTGTGATGGCGTGCGCGTGTTTGACGCCAGCGATGCGCAGGTAGTGCGCGACGTGCACGTGTCGGAAGTGTCACTGGCATCGCTGGAACTCGGGCCGTATCGGCATTTCATGCAGAAAGAAATCCATGAACAGCCGCGCGCCATTGCCGATACGGTAGAGGGCATTTTGGATGTCGGCGGCTTCGATGCCGCACTGTTTGGCAAAGACGCGGACACCGTGCTGGCGGATGTGGCGTCGGTCCAGATTCTCGCCTGTGGAACCAGCTATTACGCCGGGTTGACCGCACGCTATTGGATCGAAGCCATCGCCGGGTTGCCATGTGCGGTGGATATCGCCAGCGAGTACCGCTATCGCAGCGTGGTGGGCAACCCGAAGCAACTGGTGGTTACCATTTCGCAATCTGGCGAAACGCTGGACACGATGGAGGCGTTGAAATACGCCAAAGCCCAAGGGCAGGATAAAACCCTGTCGATTTGCAATGCGCCGGAAAGCGCGCTGCCGCGGGCCAGCAAGCTGGTGTTGCACACCCGTGCCGGTGCGGAAATCGGCGTTGCATCGACCAAGGCATTCACCACCCAGCTGGTCGCGTTGTTCGCGCTGGCAGCGACACTGGGCAAGTTGCGCGGCCGTGTGGATGCCGCGCAGCAGGCCGACTTTCTGGAGGCGCTGCGTCACTTGCCAGGGAGTGTGCAGCACGCACTCAATCTGGAACCGCAGGTGGCGTTATGGGCAGAGAAATTTGCACCACGGCAGCATGCGTTGTTTCTTGGGCGCGGCACCCACTATCCGATCGCGTTGGAAGGCGCGCTCAAGCTCAAGGAAATCTCCTACATCCATGCCGAAGGCTATCCGGCCGGAGAGCTCAAACACGGCCCGCTGGCATTGGTGGACACGCAAATGCCGGTGGTGGTGATTGCCCCCAACGATGCACTGCTGGAGAAGGTCAAATCCAATATCCAGGAAGTGCGCGCACGGGGTGGCGAGATGTTCGTGTTCACCGATGCCGATAGCAGCTTCAGCGCATCCGAGGGCGTGCATGTGATTCGCACGCCGCGCCATGTGGGGATTTTGTCGCCGATCGTGCACGCCATCCCGGTGCAACTGCTGGCCTATCACACCGCATTGGCACGCGGCACCGATGTGGACAAACCACGCAATCTGGCCAAATCGGTGACGGTGGAATAAGCCGCCGCCAGTTGTCCCAGATCAAGGAGCGGGCGCACCGGCTTGCCTAGTCTGGTGCGGCCGGTCGTCGGCGGCTACCTCTCCACGTTGATGCCTTTGTTTTCGTCTATTGCCAGCGGTCGTTGCCGCGCAGGTTGCGCATGAGTGACTGGCCCGCCGCGCTATTGATTCGCGCCAAGCGGGAAGGACGAAGCCTGGATGCCGCGCAGTGGAAGGCGTTGGCCGATGGCATCGCCAGCGACGGCTGGAGTGAGGGCCAAGTGGGCGCAATGGCGATGGCGATTGCGTGGCGCGGCTTGGGCTCGCAAGAGTGCCGTGACTTCACCTATGCCCTGCGTGATTCCGGGCGTTGTTTGGATTGGCGTGACTTGCCCGGACCGGTGCTGGACAAGCACTCCACCGGCGGCGTGGGCGATTGCGTCAGCCTTGCGTTGGCCCCGTTGGTGGCCGCATGTGGTGGGTATGTGCCGATGATTTCCGGGCGCGGCTTGGGGCACACCGGCGGCACCTTGGACAAGTTGGAAAGCATACCCGGCGTAGATGTCCAGCTTGATCCGGCACGTTTGCAGCGGCTGGTGCGCAAGGTGGGTTGTGCCATCGTTGGTCAAACAGCGGATCTGGTGCCCGCTGATCGGCGCTTGTATGCGGTGCGCGATGTGACGGCCACGGTCGATGTGCCGGATTTGATCGTGGCCTCGATCCTGTCGAAGAAACTTGCCGGTGGTGCGCAAGCGCTGGTGTTGGATATCAAGA
>DAORUL010000130.1:0-4581 GCA_035433165.1 Thermomonas sp.
TTCGGGCCTGCTTGCTTGTTTTGAACGGAAAAGACTCGGAATGATAGCGGCTTTACAGAGCGGGCGCAAGCATGGATCACCTTCAAACCTATTCGCCTTGCACGCGGCTGCGGTTTGGCGGGAATCGTTCGGGATGCTAACCTGCCCGTCTTCCCCAACCTTATCCACAGGCCATGCTTGCGCCTGTGGATTGATCGTATTTCAGAGAACGCACCAACGCATGGACGTCTGGCCCGCCTGCCTGCACCGCCTAGAATCCGAAGTCGCCCAGGAAGATGTGCTGGCCTGGCTCAAACCCCTGCAATCGGTGCCACGTGATGATGGGCTGCAGCTGTACGCGCCCAATACCTTCGTGCGCGACGAAGTCCGCGACCGCTTTTTGCCGCGGATTCGCGAATTGGCGCGCCATTTCGGTGGCTTCGACGACGTCTCGCTGAACGTCGGTGCGCCGGCACGCACGCTTGCCGAACCCGCATCGCCACGCGCGGGCACCGCACCTGCTGCGGCCGCCGAGGAACCGTTTCGCGGCAACCTGGATACACATTATGTATTCGGGAATTTCGTTGAAGGCCGCAGCAATCAGCTGGCTCGTGCGGCGGCATGGTCAGCGGCGCAAAAGCCCGGCGAGCGCAGCCACAACCCGTTGCTGCTGTATGGCGCCACCGGCTTGGGCAAGACGCATTTGATGTTTGCCGCGGGCAACGAAATGCGTCGGCTCAATCCGGCAGCCAAAGTGCTGTATTTGCGTTCCAACGATTTCTACAGCGCGTTTTTCCGCGCGCTTCAGGAAAAATCCGCCGATCAATTCAAGCGCCAATTCCAGAAAATCGACGCGCTGCTGATCGACGACATCCAATTCTTTGCCGGCAAGGATCGCACCCAGGAAGAGTTCTTCCATACCTTCAATGCCCTGTTCGATGGCAAGCAGCAGATCATCATGACCTGCGACCGCTACCCGCGCGAAGTGGAAGGCTTGGAGCCACGGCTGAAGTCGCGGCTGGGCTGGGGACTGTCGGTGGCCATTGATCCGCCGGATTTCGAGACCCGCGCACAAATCGTGTTATCCAAGGCGCGGGAGCGGGGCACATCGATTCCGGATGAAGTGGCCCAGCTGATCGCCAAGAAAATGCCCAGCAATGTGCGTGAGTTGGAAGGTGCAATCAACAAATTGACCGCCCAAGCTGGCTTGCTGGGACGACCGGTGACGCTGGAGTTTGCGCAGGAAACGCTGCGCGATCGTTGGCGCGTGCTGCAGCAAGCGATCAGCATCGGCAACATCCAAAAAGCCGTGGCAGACTACTACGGGCTACAGCTTCGAGAGATGTTGGGGAAGCGCCGCACCCGGTCATTGGTGCGTCCGCGGCAGATGGCAATGGCATTGGCCAAAGAGTTGACGGAACACAGCCTGCCCGACATCGGGGATGCGTTTGATGGCCGCGACCACACCACCGTGTTGCATGCGTGCCGGCAGATCAAGAAACTCAAAGACAGTGATGGCAAGTTGTATGAAGATTGGGAAAAATTGATTCGCAAGCTCAGTGAATAAGCCCGGCAAGAGCTGTGGATAACTCGGGATGGCACAGCGGCGACAAAGTTATCCACAAGTTTCCCGCAACCTACCAGCGCTTTTCACGCAGCTTTTTGGATTGCAATTTTCCATTAAAAAACAATGAGTTAATAAAGTTTTACCGACAATTTCGTTGTACCAACACCACCTGCTTTTTAGATTTATATCCTTTCAAAAGCCGGAGCTTGCCAAGCGGCAACGCTTCACCACCCAATTAGGGCAAGGGGTTGATATGCGGTTTTCCCTGCAACGCGAAGTTCTACTCAAGCCATTGGCACAAGTCGTGAATGTGGTCGAGCGACGCCATACGCTGCCAGTGCTGGCCAATCTGCTTGCTCGTCTCGATGGTGGCCAACTGTCGCTGACCGGCACGGATCTTGAAGTGGAAATGGTGGCGCGTGTGGCTGTGGAGGGCGCTCAGGATGGCGAACTCACCATTCCTGCACGCAAATTGTTCGAAATCGTGCGTGCCCTGCCCGATGGAAGCCTTGTCACCATCAGTCAGACGGGTGACAAAGTTGCTGTTCAAGCAGGACGCAGCCGCTTCACGCTCGCCAGCTTGCCCGCCAATGACTTCCCGTCGCTGGATGAAGTCGATGCCAGCGAACGCCTGCAGATTCCGGAAGCATCCCTGAAAGAACTGCTGGAGCGGACGGCATTTGCCATGGCTCAGCAGGATGTTCGGTTTTATCTCAACGGTCTTTTGTTTGATCTGCGTGAAACGTCGTTGCGTTGTGTCGCAACCGACGGCCACCGCCTGGCGCTATGCGAAGCGGCACTGGAGCCAGGACAAGGCGGCAAGCGGCAGATCATCGTTCCGCGCAAGGGGGTACAGGAACTGCAACGCCTGCTGGAAGGCGGCGATCGTCTGTTGGAACTGGAGCTTGGCAAAGGGCATATCCGGATCAAACGCAACGATGTCATCTTCACCTGCAAATTGATCGAAGGTAAATTCCCGGATTACGAGGCGGTGATCCCGATTGGCGCCGATCGTGAGGTCACGGTTGATCGCGAGGTGTTGCGTGCGGCATTGCAACGAACCTCGATTTTGTCCAATGAAAAATACCGTGGCGTTCGCGTTGAAGTTGCTCCCAATTTGTTGCGGATCAGTGCGCATAACCCCGAGCAAGAAGAAGCGCAGGAAGAAGTGGAAGCCGATACCCACGTCGATGGGCTGGCGATTGGCTTCAATGTCACCTACTTGCTGGAAGCGCTGAGTGCGTTGCGTTCCGAATCGGTGGTTTTGCAACTGCGCGATGCGAATTCGTCGGCTTTGGTGCGCGGTGCCGATAGTGCACATGCACGGCATGTGGTCATGCCGCTGCGCCTGTAAATGCTCCTGCTGTCACATGTAAATCGATTTGGCAACGCCTGGCATCCGCCGGGCGTTGTTGTATGTGCCTGCCCGTGATCCCGCAATGTTGATTCAGCGCCTGCATCTGCATTCGTTCCGCCGGTTTGCTGAGACCGAGTTCTCGCCGGTGGCGGGCTTCAACCTGATTACCGGTGACAATGGTTCTGGCAAAACCAGCCTGCTGGAAGCGTTGCACTTGCTGGCGCATGGCCGCAGTTTCCGTGGCCGGGTGCGCGATGGTCTGGTGCGACAAGGATATCCGGCCTTGCAGGCCTATGTGGAATGGCGCTTGCCGGATCAATCCAGCCACCGGGCCGGGTTGCGGCACACCGGCAGCCAATGGCAAGCACGGCTGGATGGCAGCGATCTTCGGCAGATCAGCCAATTGTGTGAAGCGTTGGCGGTGATCAGCTTTGAACCCGGCAGTCATGCCTTGGTCGATGGCGGCAGCGAGGGTCGACGCCGCTATCTGGATTGGGGCATGTTTCACGTGGAACATGCTTTTTTGCCGCAGTGGCGGCGCTATGCACGGGCGTTGAAGCAACGCAACGCGTTGTTGCGGCAATCCGGCGGTCGCGGCCAATTGGAGGCGTGGGAGCATGAGCTGGCGCAGTCGGGTGAAGTGCTGACCCAATTGCGTGAAAGCTATGTCGTCAGCCTGCAAGAGCATCTCATTGCGCTATTGCCACAACTACTCCCCGCAGCGGGCTCGGTGGTATTGGCGTTATCACCTGGCTGGAAGCGCCAAGAACTCGCCCTGGCCGATGCCTTGTTGTTGGCCCGCGAACGCGATTTAAGCCTTGGCTATACCAGCGTGGGCCCGCATCGTGCGGATCTGCGGTTTGGTTTGCAGCACCTGCCGGGCCGCGAAGGCTTGTCGCGCGGGCAAACCAAACAACTGGCATTGGCTTTGTTGCTGGCTCAGGCCACGCAGTTGGCGCAGATCCTGGGGCATTGGCCGGTCTTGCAGCTGGATGATTTGGGGTCGGAATTGGACCGTCATCATCAGCAGCGCGTCTTGGAGGTGCTGGCCGCGAGTGGCGCGCAAGTGCTGGTGACCGGCACCGAGCCGCCTCCGGCACTGGCGGCGATGCAGTTGCCGGTTGCGATGTTCCACGTGGAACATGGTGCCATCACCGGACCGTTGCACCCCTAGCAAGGGCTGGTTTGTCCCGGGTCGGCTATACTGCGGGTTCCTATTGTTAATGTGTCTTGGCGCGTCTTTCGGCGCGCCTCGGGAGCCGAACGCGCTGATGTCGCAGAACGAACAGATTCCGGGCCAGACGCCCCCAACTACCTCCCCAGCGGCAACCGCCGGGAATTACGACGCCAACAGCATTACCGCACTGGAAGGGCTGGAAGCCGTCCGCAAGCGCCCCGGCATGTATATCGGCAACGTCAACGACGGTTCCGGCCTGCACCATATGGTGTTCGAGGTGGTCGATAACGGCGTGGACGAAGCGCTGGCCGGCCATGCCGATCAGGTACGCGTGACCATCCACGCCGACGGTTCGGTCTCGGTGTGGGACAACGGCCGCGGTATCCCGGTCGGCCGCCACGCCAAGGAAAGCGAAAAGCAGGGCCGCGACATCTCCGCCGCCGAAGTGGTGATGACCGTGCTGCATGCCGGCGGCAAGTTCGACGACAACAGCTACAAGGT
>DAORUL010000131.1:0-4538 GCA_035433165.1 Thermomonas sp.
ACGGCAACCAGCAGGAAAAGACCGAGTGGCACCGGGTCAAGCTGTTCGGCAAGCTGGGCGAGATCGCTGGCGAGTATCTGAAAAAGGGCCGTCAGGTCTATATCGAGGGCCGCTTGGAATACGGCAGCTACGAGAAGGACGGTGTGAAGCACTACACCACCGATATTGTCGCTGACGAGATGCAGATGATCGGCGGCGGCGAAGGCGGCGGCCAACGTGGTGGCAGCGAAGGTGGCGGCTATTCGCAACCGCGTAGCGGTGGTGAGGGCGGCTATTCGCGTGACAGCGGCAGCGGCGGCAGCTATGGCGGTGGTGAGCGCACGCAACGCAGTGCACCCGCACAGCGGCGCGAGCCAGCACCAGCGGCCAAGGTGCAGGATTTTGACAGCAGCGTGCCGTTTGACGATGACATTCCGTTCTGATCAAACGCGCGCATGAGCGGCTCGCAGCGCCAACTGACCCAGTGCTTCCTGGCCGAGCCGTCGGATGTCAATTTCGGCGGCAAGGTACACGGCGGGCAGGTGATGCGTTGGATCGACCAAGGCGGCTATGCCGCTGCGGTGGGCTGGAGTGGTTGTTATTGCGTGACCGTGGCGGTGGGCGGTATTCGCTTTGTCGCCCCGATCCGGATTGGCGACTTGGTCAGTGTGGACGCTACCTTGATCCATACCGGCACCACTTCGATGCATTTTGCGGTGGATGTCAGCGCACGTGATCCACGACAAGACGCCGATCAAGCGCGGCTCTGCACGCACTGCGTGATCGTGTTCGTGGCGGTGGACAGTGCTGGCAAACCGATGCCGGTACCCGGCTGGACACCGGACAGTGACGAAGATCGGCGTTTGTCCGAGTACGCGCTGAAGGTGATGGAGCTGAGCAAAGGCATCGAATCCACGATTGCTCGCTATCACGCGGCGGCAGAGCAGACCTGAGTCAGCGATCAAGCCCAAATGCAAACGCCGCCTTGCGGCGGCGTTTATGCTGACTTGGCGTGTGGCAACTAAACTCAGCTGCCGGTGGCCAAGCGGCGAGCTTCCAAATATTTTTGCGCCCAATAGCCGGTGGTCAGGCTGGACACGGTGACATCGCGGCCAGTGCGTGGTGCATGCAGGAATTGACCATTGCCGATATAGATGCCCACGTGGTCCACGTGGCCACGACGGCCAAAGAACACCAGATCGCCTTCGGCCAGTGCGTCACGGCTGGCCACCTTGGTGCCCTGGTCTGCCATCGAGCGGGACACCCGTGGCAAATCAATCCCGATGGTGCGGAACACATAGCCCACCAAGCCGCTGCAATCAAAGCCACCATCGGGGCTGTTGCCGCCCCAGCGGTACGGCGTGCCGAGCAGTGCGAATGCATTCTGGATGGCGGTACGCGCACGGCTGACGGTGCTGATGCTGGCTGCGGTGTTGGCTGTCTTCGGTGAATTGTCCTGAATGCTGGCGACTGCGGCTACATCCGGGGTCGCAATGGCAGTGGTGACTGGCAGCAAAGCTGATTGAGCGGGAGCACCCGTGATGGTGGCACTGGCGGCGGTGTCCGCTTTTGCCGTGATCGGGTTCATGGCAAATGCCGGAACACTGGCGGCAAACAGCAGGCTGGCAATGAGCAGACGAAACCCACGATTGGGGCGGATTTCGGCACGGCTGTCGGGCAGGTGGGCTGTCTTCACGCGGTCATCACATTGCAAAACAGCGGCGACTATGCCCGGGATGGCCGGTGAAAGGGTCAAAAAAACGTTAGGTGGGTGAATATGAATGGGTAAAACACTGATTTCACCCGTTCATGTTCGTGAATTTGTGGGCAAAATCACACCGAACCTCAGGATATTTCAAAGCAGCAGGCGTCGCGCACCGCTGTAATGGGTCTGCCACCAGCGGCCATCGAGCCGGTCCAGCCGTACCGTGCCGCCGCTGCTGGGAGCATGCACAAAGCGACCATCACCCACATAGATCCCCACATGACTGACCGTGCCGGCATCACCAAAAAACACCAGATCGCCGCTGGCCAATCGTGCCGGATCAATCTTTGGCCCTTGCAGCTTAGCCAGTTCACGAGTGGTGCGCGGCAGACGCAGATCCAGCATGTCACGAAACACATAGCCCACCAGTCCGCTGCAATCAAAGCCACCTTCGGGCGTATTGCCGCCATAGCGATACGGAATGCCCACTAGGCTAATGGCACGCATTAGCACTGCGTTGGCCTTGGCCGGATCCGCCAAGCGCGCATCCGTGCGGGGTGCATCGGGCGGCGGTCTATTGGGCCGCGACGGGTTGCCGCCGCAGGCAGTCAGCAGCACGCTCACAATCACTATGACCAGTGCCGGTGATGGCGAAGGCAGGCCATAACACCGATAATAGGTGTCCGGTCGCTGTTGACAGTCGGCTGGTTTCGTCATTTGCGCAGTGTTGCCGCATCGTTTCGCGGTGGCAAGCGCCCAACCGCAAACATGAAGGCCCCCATGAAGATCGAACAAGACCGCGTCGTCCGTTTCCACTATGCCGTTGCCGAAACTGGACAGGAGGCGTTGGAAACCTCGAAGGATGCCGGTGAACCCTTGGCCATCCTGTTCGGTCGCGGCCACATCATCCCGGGGTTGGAAAAGGCGATGGAAGGCCGTGAGGCCGGCGAGTCGTTCAAGGCTGACGTGACCGCTGCCGAGGCCTATGGGGAGCGCCGTGAAGGGCTTGGCCAGCGCATCCCCAAAAAGCATTTTGGCGATCAAAAGCTGGTGCCGGGCATGCAGGTGGTGCTGCAAACCAATTTCGGGCCGCGTGCAGTGACCATCGAAAAGGTCGGCATGAGCGTGGTGGATGTGGATCTGAATCATCCGATGGCGGGCAAGGATCTGACCTTCGACATCGATATCATCGACGTACGCGAGGCCAGCGAAGAAGAATTGGCGCACGGTCATGTGCATGGCGAGGGTGGTCACCAGCATTGATGGTGGCTGCACGTTGCCGCTTTCCACCGTTTGCGTTACATCATTTAGCGAGTCCTGCGCATCGTGAATGCTGCCAAGTCTGAAACTACCATCGACTGTTTGGTGATCGGTGCCGGTGTTACCGGCTTGGCGACCGCCTTGGCCTTGCTGGATGACGGTCGCGAGGTGACCATCATCGACCAGGGCCTGATCGGGAAAGGTGCCTCGCACGGCAATTGCGGCACCCTCACGCCCAGTCATGCGCCGCCACTGGCGGGGCCAAGCACATTGCAGCGTGCCGCACGTTGGATGTTCACACCGGATGCGCCGCTGTACATCAAGCCCACGCTGAATCCGGACACGCTGCGCTGGATGCTGGGGTTTGCGCTGCGCTGCAATCATCGCGATTACGAGGCCAGCGCGCGTGCAAAGTACACGTTGCTGGACGACTCGCGGCAGCGCATCCAGCAGTGGGTGGCGCGCTACCAGCTGGACTGCGAGTTTGCAGAAACTGGCGAAGATTACGTGTTCAAGACCCGGCGCGACATGGATCGCGAGCTGGGTGATGTGCCGTTGCTGCGTGAGCTGGGTGTGGATGTCGAAGTGGTGGAGGGGCGCGATTATGAGGCCCGCGACCCCGCCTTCAAGCCCGGTCTGGCTGGCGCATTGTGTTTTCGTGGTGATGCCGCTCTGCGCCCCGATCGTTACGTTGCGGAACTGGCGCGGGTGGTGCGCGAACGCGGTGGTCGCATCCTGGAACAATGTGCCTTGCTTTCGCTGGAATCCGCTGCGCAGGGTGTTGTTGCGGACACCGCACAGGGCCGGCTGCGTGCACGCGACGTGGTGTTGGCCACCGGTGCCTGGGCACCGCGTATTGCCAATGCCGTCGGACTGCCTTGGTTGCGCAAGACCATCCAGCCAGGCAAGGGGTATTCGATCACCTACAGCTCGCCTGAGTTGACGCCGAAGCGTCCGGTGATTCTGTATGAACCCTCCGTTTGCGTGACCGCGTGGCCAAGTGGTTATCGACTAGGCAGCACGATGGAGTTCAGTGGCTACGACGACCGCCTCAATGCACAGCGTCTGGGTGCATTGGAGCGCGGGGCTGCGCAGTTCCTGCATCATCCCGTGGGGCCGGAAGTACGCGAACAATGGTGTGGCTGGCGGCCGATGAGCCGTGATGACATTCCGTTGATTGGTCGTGCCCCAGGGCATGCCCATCTGTGGCTGGCGGTTGGCCACGGCATGATGGGCGTCAGCATGAGCGCCAGCACCGGGCAGCTGTTGGCCGATATGATTGCCGGCCGCACACCCTGCGTGAATCCTGCGCCGTTCGACCCGGCGCGGTTTGGCTAAGCACACCCGGCGTCCGGCAACAGGGTCGGTCGCCAATCACGCTACATTGCTGGCACCGCACGTGACGATGGATGACCCGGAGGCAAGCCGATGCTCCCTGCAAGTCGACGCAAATACAGTGTCTTACAGCAACTGCTGGGCCTGGCCGCAGCGTTGTTGGGTGCCTATTTCATCTGGTGGCTGCTGAATATGGCGTTCCCGGACAAGATGCACACCCTGATCACTGCGGTCAGGGCGGCGTTGTGACGTCAGGCGG
>DAORUL010000132.1:0-4536 GCA_035433165.1 Thermomonas sp.
TTGGTCGGGGTAGCCGGATTTGAACCGACGACCACTTGTCCCCCAGACAAGTGCGCTACCAGGCTGCGCTATACCCCGAAGATTGGTCGGCGATTATAGCCGAAAGACACACTCAGCGGCGCAGCAGTTGCAACACTTCTTCCAGCTCGGTACGCACCTGGCGCACGATCTGGTTGCTCAGTGCCGACTCCTGCTTGGCACCCTCGCCATCCAGGCGCAGGCGTGCGCCACCGATGGTATAGCCCTGTTCGTACAACAAGCTGCGGATCTGGCGCACTATCAACACGTCATGGCGCTGATAGTAGCGGCGGTTGCCGCGACGCTTGGACGGCTCCAGACTCGGGAACTCGGTTTCCCAGTAGCGCAACACATGCGGTTTGACGTCGCACAGCTCGCTGACCTCGCCGATGGTGAAGTAACGCTTGGCGGGGATCGGTGGAAGTTCGCGATTGCTGCCCGGATCAAGCATGTGCCAGCTCCGCGTGCTGGGTGCTGGACAACGCTTCAACGCGTTCCTTCAGCTTCTGGCCAGGACGGAAGGTCACCACGGTACGCGCCGTGATCGGGATCTCCTCACCGGTCTTGGGGTTGCGCCCCGGGCGTGGATTCTTGCGGCGCAGGTCAAAATTGCCGAAGCCCGACAGCTTGACCTGCCGGCCCTGCTCCAATGCTTGGCGTAGCGCATCGAAAAACGCATCGACGAATTCCTTCGCCTCGCGCTTGTTCAAGCCGACTTCGTCATACAACTTTTCGGCCATTTCCGCCTTCGTCAACGCCATTTCCGCCCCCTGTCAACCGCGAATCACCGCGCCATGGTTTGCGCTCAGCGCGGCCACCACCTCAGCCACCACGGCATCCACATCACGATCGGTCAGAGTGCGGGAATCATCTTGCAAAATCAAGGCCATAGCCAAACTCTTGCATCCGCTTTCCACGCCCTTGCCCACATAACGGTCAAATAACTGCAGATCGCGCAGCCGGTTGCCGGCAGCCTGCCGCACACTCGCCTGCATCACTGCCCAAGGCACGGACTCCGGGACGATGAACGCCAAATCACGCCGCACGGACGGGTAGCGCGACAACGCCGCCGCACGCGACAGTGGCCGCGCCAGCAGTGCATCGAGCGCAATCTCGAAGCCATATACCTCGGCATCGATCGCCATCGCCTGCTGCACGCGCGGGTGCAATTGGCCGATCCAGCCGATGCACACGCCCTCCCCGGCTTCATTCAGGCGATACACATCGGCGCTGCGGCCCGGGTGCGCAAATGGCTGGGTGGAGGCGCGATACTCCAGCGCCGCGCCCGACAAAGCCGCAAGACTGTCCAGATCACCCTTGATGTCATGCAAGTCGAGTTTGCGCGCAGCCACGCCCCATTGCTCGCTGGCCGCATCACCACAGGCCACCGCTGCAATGCGCCGGGTTTCGATGGGGGCATCACTGCCCGCCGCAAACGTGCGGCCCAATTCAAATAATCGCACCCGCGATTGCTGGCGTGCGCTGTTGCGCGCCAACGCGGCAGTGAGCCCCGGCAACAAGCGCGTGCGCATCACCCCGAGTTCTGCACTCAGTGGATTGGCCAGCGCCACGCTGCCCGTATCCAGCTGCCAATGGGCCAGCAGCGCAGCATCGACAAACGCATAGTTGATCGCTTCCAGATACTCGCGTGCCACCAATTGCCGGCGTGCGTCGTGCTCGCTGCTGCGGGTTTCCGCGGGCGCGATCAAGCGCGTGGAACCCGCCGGCAGGGTTGCGGGAATCGCGTCATAACCATGGATGCGTGCAATTTCTTCGATCAAATCTTCTTCGATGGCGATATCGAAGCGGCGCGGCGGCACGGTCACCGTCCAGCCCGCGTCGGTGTGTTCCACCGCAAACCCAAGCGCCCCCAGCATGCGCTGCACTTCGGCAGCGTCCACTTGCGTGCCCAGCACGCGTGCCAAGCGCGCACGCCGCAAGCGCACCACTTGCGGCTGCGGCATATCAGACGAACGCGCCACATCCACCAGCGGCCCCGGCGTGCCGCCGGCGATCTCGATAATCAGGCGACTGGCGTATTCGATGGCAATGGGCGGCAATTCCGGATCCACGCCGCGTTCGAAGCGGTGCCCGGCATCGGTATGCAAGCCCAATTTGCGACTGCGGCCGATGATGGCGGCCGGCGCAAAATGCGCGGCTTCCAGCACCACATTGCGCGTGGTATCGCTCACCTTGGTGGCATCGCCGCCCATGATGCCGGCCAACCCCACCACGCGGTCGGCGTCGGTGATGACCAGAAATTGCGCGTCCAATTCAGCAGTGTCGCCATTGAGCAATTTCAGGGTTTCGCCAGCGCGCGCATGGCGCACATCCAGCGGGCCCGTGAGCAAATCGCGGTCATACGCATGCATCGGCTGACCCAGCTCCAGCATGATGTACTGGGTGACGTCCACCAGCAGACTGATCGGGCGCACACCGCTGCGCAGCAAACGCTGCGCCATCCACAACGGTGTTTTTGCGGTGGCATCCACGCCTTCGATCACGCGGCAGCAAAACCGCGGCGCATCGGCACCGGCATTCAATTCCACCGCCATTGCCGCGGTTGCGACAGCGGCAACCGGTTCTGCATGCAGCGGTTCCACCTCGCAGCCGGTGGCAGCCGCCACGTCGAATGCAATGCCGCGCACGCCAAAACAGTCGGCGCGGTTGGGGGTGAGTTTGAGTTCGATGCTGGCATCGGGCAGACCCAAATAGTCAGCCAGCGGCTTGCCGACCGGCGCATCGTCCGGCAATTCCAGCAAGCCCGAGGCATCGGCGTCGATACCCAATTCCTTGGCCGAACACAGCATGCCGTTGGACGCAACGCCGCGCAGTTTGGCGGCCTTGATGGTCAAGCTGCCCACCTGCGTGCCGATGGTGGCCAGTGGTGCCAGCAGCCCCGCACGCGCATTGGGCGCACCGCAGACGATTTGCAGCGGCGCGGCACCGCCAACGTCCACTTGGCAGACCTGCAATTTGTCGGCTTCAGGGTGTTTTTCGGCCGAGAGGATTTTGCCCACCACCACGCCGTCGAGCTGCTCGCCCAAGGCGGTGAGCTCTTCCACTTCCAAGCCAATCGCGGTCAACGTGGCCGCAAGTGCATCGCGGCTGGCCGAGGTTTTGACATGCTGGCGCAGCCAGTTTTCGGAGAATTTCATCGCGGCACCTCAGGCGAACTGGCGCAAGAAGCGCACATCGTTATCGAAAAACGCACGCAGATCATTGACGCCATAACGCAGCATCGCAAAGCGTTCCACGCCCAAGCCAAATGCAAAGCCGGTGTATTTTTCCGGGTCGATGCCCACGCTTTTCAGCACGTTGGGATGCACCATCCCGCAGCCCAACACCTCCAGCCAGCGCTGGCTGCCATCGGGCTGCTGCCAGGCAATATCCACTTCCGCCGACGGCTCGGTGAACGGAAAATAGCTGGGCCGAAAACGCATATCGAAATCGCGCTCGAAAAACGCGCGCACGAATTCGACCAAGGTGCCTTTCAGGTCGGCAAAGCTGGCGTGTTCGTCCACCAACAAGCCTTCCACTTGATGGAACATCGGCGTGTGGGTCTGGTCGGAATCGCTGCGATACACCTTGCCGGCGGCAATCATGCGCAGTGGTGGCGTGCCACCCTGGGCCAACAAGTCCTGCATGTAGCGAATCTGTACGCCCGAGGTGTGCGTGCGCAGCAGACGGCCATCGGGAAAATAGAACGTATCGTGCATCGCCCGCGCCGGATGGTGCGGCGGGAAATTCAGTGCTTCGAAGTTGTGCCAATCGTCTTCAATTTCCGGACCATCGGCCGATGCATAACCCAGCCGGCCGAAGATGTCGGTGATGCGCTCCAGCGTGCGACTGACCGGATGCACGCCGCCGCGCGCACCATCGCGCCCCGGCAGGGTGACATCCACCGTTTCCAAAGCCAACCGCGCATCCAATGCGGCCGCATCCAGACTGATTTTGCGCGCGGAGAGCGCCTCACCGATGGCATCACGTGCGCGATTGATGGCCTCGCCTGCGGCTTTGCGCTGCTCGCCCGGCAACGCACCCAGCGCTTTGAGCTGCGCGGTGATACTGCCACTCTTGCCCAGCAGTGCCACGCGCAGGGTTTCCAGCGCATCGGGTGTGGTGACCGCCGCGATGTCGGCCAAGGCTTGGGTGGATAACGATTCGATATCGCTCATGAGGTTTTGCGGTCCCGTAAACGAACATGGGGAAGGACTTGCGCCCTTCCCCACGTGTTGGTGGCTTGCGCCACCGGATGCATCTGCGTGTGGATCAGCAGCTTACGCCGCCAAAGCGCCCTTGGCCTTTTCGGTCAGGGCAGTAAAGCCCGCCGCGTCATGCACGGCGATGTCCGCCAGCACTTTGCGATCCAAGGTGATGCCGGCCTTCAACAGACCGTTCATGAAACGGCTGTAGCTCAGGCCATTGGCGCGGGCTGCGGCATTGATACGCGCAATCCACAAGGTGCGGAAATGACGCTTCTTCTGCTTGCGGCCGATGTAGGCGTACTGCAGGGCC
>DAORUL010000133.1:0-3019 GCA_035433165.1 Thermomonas sp.
GGGATTTACCGCATTCGGGCACGACTCGTGCAAGCACCCGATCTGCACCAGCACCATCGCCGTGTGCTGTGCCGGCACGAATCCGACTTGTCGTTCGAGGTCATCGACAACTCGATCGAGCGCTTCAATGGTCTGTTCCCGTTGCCTGCCGACGTGCAGGTGCAGGTGTTGCCCGGCAATGACCAACACCCCAGCTGAGCCGCGCATCGCGTTTTTGATTGGTGGCGTGCAAAAGGCCGGCACCAGCGCGCTGGCGCAGTACTTGTCTGCGCACCCGCAATTGCGCTTGCCGTACAACAAGGAAGCGCATGTGTTCGATGCCGAAGACTTTGCTGACGGCGCCGACACGGCGGCCATTGATGCGCGGTTTGCAAACCTGTTCACTGCCGATTCCGGCACTGCCGATACGCTGCATGGCGATGCCACGCCGATCTCGTTGTTTCTGCCGCAATGTCTGCCGCGTATCAGCCGCTACAACCCGGCACTGCGCTGGATCGTGCTGCTGCGCGAACCGGCCGAACGTGCGCTCTCGCATTACCGCATGGAGCGCGCGCGCGGCTGGGAACGCTGGCCACTGTGGCCGGCCATGCTGCTGGAGCGTTGGCGCTTGCGCCTGGATCGCGATCCGCTCGCAGCAGACTCGCATCACCGGCGCCACAGCTACCGCGCACGCGGCGACTACGCGCAGCAATTGGACCGGCTGTACGCACGGTTCCCATCACAGCAAGTGTTGCTGCTGCGCAGCGAGCAACTGCGCACCCAGCCCGCGACCTGCGTGGCGCAGGTGTGTGCATTTCTGGGGGTGGCCGCGCCACCTGCAAACATCGACTACGCGCCCGTTTTTGTCAGCAACACACCGCCGCCCGCCCGCAACAGCCTGACCATGCGCCTGCTGCGCTGGCTGTTGCGGCGCGAACGCCGCGCCCTAGGCGAACGCTACGGGATTACGTTCGACTGACACGGGTGCCTCAGCGGCTGCGGCGGCGCAGGTAATCGAGCAGATCGATGCGGGTAATCAGGCCAAGAAACTGTTCGCCATCCATCACGATCGCCACATGGCCACGATCGAACACCGGCAACAGGGCTTCGATCGGTGCGCGCACATTGACCTTGTCCAACCGCGCCACCATCGCCGCCGACACCGGATCGGCAAACCGCGCTTCATCGCCATACACATGCAGCAATACGTCGGACTCATCCAGCATGCCCACGATGCGCATGCCCTGCATCACCGGCAACTGCGAGACATCGCTGGCCTGCATCCGTTGCCATGCCAGGCTCAATGCTTCTTCGGGGGCCACCACGATCATGTCCTGCCCGGCAAATGGACGTGGTATCAGGTCACGCAGGTCTCCGTGCGCCCGCCCGCCGGCGGTCTCGGGGAGGCCGCGCAACGCGTTCTGCATGCCCTGCCGGGCCGTTTCCAGCCACTCCTGCAACTGCGCCGGCGCGAGTGCTTCGCGCTGCGCCAAGTCCTGCAAGGTCGTCCTGCCCTGCAACAGCTCCAGCACGCATGCCAATTTTTGTTGCAGTGTGGTGTGGGTCTTTTGTTCGCTCATCGCAACACCGCAGTTTCCAGCGCCGGGTTCCAGTGCGCAGAGTAGCATCCGGGCGTTGCTGCCTTGGCGCTGGAGTGGCATCTCCATGGCAAGGCCAGATCGCGTGCAGCTGCGCCAATCCAGATCTGACCATCGGCACATCCGCCGGGGTGGGGTGGCAGCGCCTTGCAACGCCGCCACCCCTGACCGCGCTCAGTGTGCGCGATCGTACATCTGCAACAAGCGTTGCTTGGCTACCAGTTTTTCGCGTTTCATCATGCCAAGGGTGTTGTCGTCCAACGGCAGCACGCCCAGTTCCGCATCCATGACTTGGCGGTCGAGTTCACGGTGGCGATAGAACAGCTGCCGGAACTCGGTATTGGCTTTCATCAACGTTTCGATTTCAGCCTGTGATTGCCCTTCAAACATGGAAACCTCCTGCGTCAACAGATTGCTTCGGGCGGGTGCCCGAAGGCGTGGGGATGGCAACCCAAGGTTGCCGGGGATTGCGCAGCCAGCCGTCGCATGCCGGTTGCGAATACGGGCAAAAAAAACGCCCCGGCGCTGGGCGGCACGGGGCATCTTCGGATTTGAATTGAATGTTTGCTGCCGACACCGGACCCCGAAACACTGGCCCAGTACGACCGCGCAACTGGCTTGCGGCGGCGATCTCCGGGTTGTCGAACGGGTACTGCATCGGCCGGTCTCCGGCCAGATGGGGGTGGAAACAGCAAACCATCTGGTAACTTGACGCTACGCCTGCCAGCGCGACTTGGCAAGCCCCCATCGACAGTATTTATTGCGATTCAAGCTCGCCCAAAAAAGACATAACTCATTGATTTCATTTTGTTTTTGAAACCACAACTTCAACCCGGCGATTTTTTGCACGGCCCGCCGCACTGCGATTGTCGGCCACCGGTGTGGCCGCGCCCTTGCCTTGCGAGGTGATTTGGCTACGGCTGACCCCTGCTGCCACCAAGCTCGCCCGCACCTGCTGTGCACGCCGCTCCGAAAGCGCCTGATTGACCGCAGGCTTGCCCTGGTTGTCGCTGTAGCCGATCACTTGCACGCTGCCGCTGGGCACTGCCGTCAGGTACATCCCCAGCGCCTTGAGGCTGGCGCTGCCAGCCTTGGTCAACTGTGCCTGCCCACCGGCAAATGCATCGCCGGCAAGGGTGTACACATCGCCACGGGCATCCTGTTTCATCGGCGGCAGCTTGGCCCCGGCCACCAGCTCGGCCTCCTTGCGCGCCAGAGCGGCTTCTTTGGCGCGTGCCGCATCCACCTTGTCCTGTTGCTCGACCTGGGCACCATCCAGCACTGCTTCGGCCTGCTCGGCCTGGGCGCGTGCACGCGCCGCGTCTTCGGCCTGGATTTGTGCCTGCAAGCGCAATTGCTCGGCCTCCGCCATGGCGCGGTCGGCGTCGCGCCGGCTGGCCTCCACACGCAGCTCGCTGCGCTCGCTGGCCAAGCGCTCCAGC
>DAORUL010000133.1:3119-4475 GCA_035433165.1 Thermomonas sp.
CATACAGGGACGCCGGAATTTGTGCGAAGCTTGAGCGCATGGGAGGTCGCATCTCGTGACGAAATCGCGACCATTGTGGGAATCTGGCGTCGGGCTTGCAACGCCAGGCACGGCAACTTGGGGAAACAGTATGGATATCAGCCACTATTTCAAGCTGATGGCGGAGAAAGATGCCTCGGACATGTTCCTGTCCACTGGCGCACCGATCAGCATCAAGATGGAAGGCGTGTTGCAGCCGATGAGCGACGCCACCCTGACCGCTGGCGAATGCAAAATGATTGCCTATTCGCTGATGGACAGCGCGCAAATTTCTGAATTCGAGCGCGAAAAAGAATTGAACATGGCGATCTCGGTGCCCGGTAGTGGACGCTTCCGTGTCAACGTGTTCCAGCAACGCGGCGAAGTGGGCATGGTGATCCGTACCATCCGCAGCATCATTCCTACCATCGAAGACTTGCAGCTGCCGCAGGTGTTGAAGGACATCATCATGGCCCCACGCGGGCTGGTGCTGATCGTCGGCTCCACCGGCTCGGGCAAGTCCACCACGCTGGCCTCGATGATCGACTACCGCAACACCACCAGCACCGGCCATATTCTGACCATTGAAGACCCGATTGAATATTTGCATCGGCACAAGCGCTCGGTGGTCAACCAGCGCGAGGTAGGCCTGGATACGCATAGCTTCCACGCCGCACTGAAGAACGCGATGCGCGAAGCGCCCGATGTGATCCTGATTGGCGAAATCCGCGACGAGGCGACGATGGAAGCGGCGATTGCCTTCGCCGAAACCGGGCATATTTGCCTGGCCACGTTGCACTCCAACAACGCCGACCAGACCATCGAGCGCATTCTCAATTTCTTCCCTGAAGGCGCGCACAAGAACGTGCTGATGAACTTGGCGCTGAACCTGAAAGCGGTGGTCAGTCAACGCCTGGTGCTGGGCGTGGATGGCCGCCGACTACCGGCCACCGAGGTGCTGATCAACACCCCGATGATCCGCGACTTGCTGCGTCGCGGGCAGGTGCACGAGGTCAAGATGGCGATGGAAGAATCCCTGCAAGATGGCATGCAGACCTTCGACCAGTGCCTGTTCCGGCTCTACAAGGAAGGTCGGATCGAAATGGAAGAAGCGTTGAAGGCCGCCGATTCACGCGATGGTTTGGCGCTGAAATTCCGCTTGTCGGAAGGCGCCAGTGGCGATCACGACCCCTACGCCGACGTGTTTGCCACGCACTGAGAGCCAGGACTTCAGCGTGGTGCGTCCGCTTGATTGTCCGGACGCGCCGCATCGAATGCGGGCAATTGCAAACAGGTCTGTTCGATTCGCTCGATCGTCGGATAATCCGCCATCGTGAT
>DAORUL010000134.1:0-4336 GCA_035433165.1 Thermomonas sp.
AGGCCAACATTACGAGAGTGCGGCGCGTGCGGCGGTGGCGATCATCGCCCGCTTGCGCAGTGACCCACTGCCCGCATCCACCATTCTCAATGTCAATGTGCCGGACCTGCCGTGGGATCAAATCCGTGGGTTTGAAACCAGCCGCTTGGGGCAGCGACATCGTGCCGAACCCTGCCAATCGCAACAAGACCCACGCGGTCGCCAGTGGTGGTGGATTGGTGCTGCCGGCGATGAACAAGATGCCGGGCCGGGGACGGATTTTCATGCGGTGCGCAGCGGCTATGTGGCAATCACCCCGATCCATGTTGACCTGACGCGCTATCAAGCCTTGGAGCAGGTGGCCGGCTGGGTGGGGGGCTTGTCGGCTTGCATGGAGTCGTCGGCATGACGGTGCGTTTGCGCCTGCACCCGGCAGACGTGGGATCAGGTTTGACCAGCCAGCGCGTGCGCGATCGTTTGATTGAGGATCTGCGCAAGATGGGCATTGTCGATGAGCGCGTGCTGAATGCGATTCGTACGGTGCCACGGCATCAATTCGTGGACGAAGTATTGGCTACGCGGGCGTACGAAAACAATGCCTTGCCGATTGGTTTCGGGCAGACCATTTCGCAGCCGTATGTGGTGGCGAAAATGACCGAAGCGCTGCTGCAATGCGCGCCCAGGCGCGTGTTGGAAGTGGGTACCGGCTCTGGCTATCAGGCTGCAGTCCTGGCCGCGCTGGGGGTGCAGGTATACACCGTCGAGCGCATCGGCGAGCTGTTGCGCACCGCACGCAAACGCTTTCGCGGGCTGGGCCTGCAGGTGCGCAGCAAGCATGATGATGGCCGCATCGGCTGGCCGGAGGAAGCGCCATTCGACGGCATCATCGTGACCGCCGCCGGGCCGGCATTGGTGGATGCGCTGATCGACCAATTGGCGGTGGACGGTGTATTGGTGGCCCCGGTTGGGCCGGCAGCCAATCAATCGCTGCTGTGTCTGCGCAAGCAGGTCGATGGCAGCATCGAACAACATGATTTGGGGGCTGTGGTGTTTGTGCCCTTGTTATCCGGGATGACCGATTGATGAAAATTTTCGGGCCGATGTACCAGCGCGCATTGGCGTGGTCGCGGCATCCCCGCGCGCCGACGTTGCTGGCGGGGTTGAGCTTCGTGGAAGCCATCGTGTTTCCGGTGATGCCGGAGGTCATGTTGGGGCCGATGTGTCTGGCACAACCCAAACGCGGCTTCCGATTTGCCAGCATCAGTTTGCTGTTCTCGCTACTGGGTGCGGTGGTCGGTTATTTACTCGGCCACTTCGCGTATGAGGCGGTCAAACCGGCACTGGCGGCGCTGGGCTGGCTGGACAAGATCGATGCGCAGGTGGCACATCTGCGCGAGGTGGTGGCACAGTCACCGTGGAAGGCGTTTTGGCTCTTGGTGCTCGGCGGGTTCGCGCCGATCCCGATGAAAGTATTCACGTGGGCCAGCGGAATTGTGGGCGTGCCGATGCTGCCGTTTTTGTTGAGCATGGGGGTTGGTCGCGGCAAGCGCGTGTACTTGCTGGCGCTGGCCATTCGGCTGGGCGGTGAGCGTGCTGAGAAGGCCTTGCATCGCTGGATTGAGCCGATTGGCTGGATTGCCCTGCTACTGCTGGCCGCATTGGTGGCTTGGTTTGTGTTGCGCTAGTCAGGCGCAGGATGAGGGCAATGATGACCATGTGCATTGGGCAACAGCTGTCAGTGAGGCGCCACACGCAGCGGATGCTGGTATTGGCTGTGGCGGTTGGCGTATTGGCCGGTTGCGGGCATAGCCGGGTGGTGCGTCCGCCGGCACCGGCAAAGCAATCTGCGCACACAACTGCCAGATCGTCGTCGCCTGCACGTAGCTCGCAGCCCAAGTACGGGGCCACCGCGGTGGTGCGGCCAGGGCAAACGGTGTATCGAATCGCCACTGAAAATGGCATCACCGCGCTGGATCTTGCGTTGTGGAACGACATCCCGCCGCCTTACACCATCCACCCGGGCCAGAGCTTGCGCTTGTATCCGCGCGATGGGCGCGAACCTGTCACCAAGGTAACCGCATCAGCATCAGTTGCGACACCCGTCAAACCCGGCACGGCGGTCACCCCGCCTGCTGCAAATACGGGTACGGCGACCTCACCCAAGCCCGCGCCCGCACCGGTCAGCAGCAGTTTGGAGTGGCGCTGGCCGGCTGATGGCGCGGTGGTGTCGGGTTTTGCTGTCGGTGATCCCACCCGGCAGGGCGTGGATATCGCCGGCAAGGCCGGGCAGCCAGTGCGTGCCGCCGCCGACGGTGTGGTGGTGTATTCGGGCTCGGGCTTGGTGGGTTATGGTGAGCTGGTCATCATCAAGCACAACGACCAATGGTTATCGGCCTATGGCCACAACCGTGCACGCCTGGTCAACGAGGGTGCTGTGGTCAAAGCCGGGCAACAAATCGCGGAAATGGGCCGCAGCGGAGCCACCCGTGACATGCTGCATTTCGAGATTCGCTACAACGGCAAGCCGGTGGATCCGCAGACTTACCTGCCAATGCGCTGAACATCGGGTGTTGGCAGCGCGCAAGTTGCCGTTGACAAGGTTGCGCGGCGGTCAACAAATCGCTTGACGCGGCATGGTGTTGCTACCATCCAGCCATGACCAGCAACGACGACAAAGCCAATCCAACCGGGTATTCGGAGAAATCCGAGGGTGGTATCGCGGAAACGACTTGTCCGAAATGCGGCTCGTCGCAGGTTGCGCAGCACCCGCTGACGGGCGAGTGGACGTGCCTGTATTGCAGGGCGAAGTGGGGGGCTACCCAAACCAAGGTGGTGTCGGTTGACGACGAGAACGCGGTGCGTGGTGCCGATATCGCAATCGATCGGGTGTTCGTGTGCCCGAACTGCGGCGGCAAGGACCTGAAACAGGACGGCTATACCGGCAAATGGATGTGCCAGGATTGTCGCGGCGAGTTTCTCGATGTCGATGCACGCATGGTCGTCGTCGAAGCGGGGGCGGCGCAGCGCAAGAATGACCTGGTCATCGACACCGCAAACCTGCTGACCGATGCGCAGGAAGCCGACCTGTTGGCGTATTTCCGTTCGATCGAGTCGCAGATGGTCGTCGCTGTGGAGACCGCCAACACGGTCACCGAGAATGTCGAGTACTTCGCGCGCCGTCGCGCCCAGGAACTCGGTGTCGGTCGCGATGATAGCGACAACGGTGTTTACATCCTCGTCGTCCTTGATCCACGCCGCATCCAGATCGTGACCGGCAACGGCATCGCACCGAAGGTGAGTGCGGCAGACCTCAACCGTATTTCAAGCCAGAGCATTGCCCCGCGCTTCAAGGCGGGTGACTACGTACAAGGACTGAAAGCCGGTGCTGCGGAGATTCTGCGGCTGTATACAAATCCGTCGGCGCTGCGGCAGGGCACATCGACGCAAGCGCCTGCGGGTGGCCTGAACAAGCGGATCGGTCGCAGCGGATGCTTGATCGTGCTCGCTACCCTCGTGACCATCATCGGCGGCTGCTTTGGACTGGCAAACTGGTACGAAAAACAGCCCCGGCACAAGTTCACGCGGGTCACGGCGCAGGCGGGTATCTGCTTCGATCATTACTACGTTTATGACAAGGCAACCAAAACGCACGCGTTGGCGTCGAAGACAGCGGTGCCTGCCGGCAATTGCGTCCGCGAGGAGCGAACTTCGCATTCGTGCAGCGAAGAGATGTACACCACCTACGATTCAGTCGATTGGAAGGATGTCGCACTGAGCTCCCGCAAGGTCACCGGCGATTTCTGCGCAAGCACGAGCAGTGACAGCAACAGTGATGGCAGCAGCAGCGACAGCAGCTCGTTTGGTGGAGGCGACTACGATTCGGGATCCAGCGGCGGTTCCAGCTGGTAGTCGCAGATCAATTGCCAGATTGGATCGCAGCTTAGTGCACCGAGCGCAAGGTCAGCTCCAGCTCGTCCTTGCCATCCTTGCGTTGCAGAATGCGCGCCGGGGTGGGAATGCCTTCCACCACCCAAACAATGACTTGCTTGCCATCACTGTCACGACCGACCTTGGTGGCATTGCGCGGTTGCCCGGCAATCGTGACCGTGTCCTTGCCCATGTTCTGATAGGTCTGCGGGCGCGCCACGCCGTTGTCGACCATGCGATAGTTCATTGACTTGCCAGCAGCCACATCACGCACGATGGCCAGGTTGATCAGCATGCCGTCGAGGTCACCGGCCTGCAGCTTGACCGGGCCACTGCGATCCGGTTTGACATCACCAGTCCAGCGCGCTTCATTCTGCGTCCAGTCATACGTTGCATTTTTCTGCATTTTCTTGAACAGCAGTTGGGTGCT
>DAORUL010000135.1:0-2162 GCA_035433165.1 Thermomonas sp.
TGGCCCCGCTGCCGATGCCGGCGTTGAAGGCCGGGCTGTCCCAGCGCACATCGCCAATGCTGCCGTCCTTGCCGATGCTCAGGCCTAGCGAGTACACGAAATCCGCGCCGCCCCAACGCGCATTGGCCTTGGCGAAGGCGCTGGGGGTGTCCTTGTAGACCAAGCGCCAACCGGCGGCTTCAATGCCATCGGTGAGGCCGTGTTTGCCGTCCAGTCGCTCGCGCAGGAAGCTGGCCCAGTCATACGGCAGCACGCCGTTGAGCACGCCCACCACGTCATCGAAGGTGTAGGTGTTCTGCGTTTCCCACTCGCCGTTGTTGACGCCGAAAAAGCCCTTGGCGAAATCGTCCAGCGACTTCTTGCCGCCGGTTTTGGCGCGAATCAGCGCGTCGGCTTCCAGCCAGATCATCTGCCCACCGGAGTAGTAATCCTCGCTCATCTGGTAATTGCGATACGCACGCGGCGCACGGCTGGCGATGATGGGATCGTTGGTGGTGTCCTGGATGTTGCGCCAACGCAGGCCCGGGCGGTTTTCGGCATAGGTGGCCGCCACCAGCGCCAGCGCGTCGATCGAGGCCGGCAGCGGGCGCATGCCGCTGCGCGCGGCCAACACATTGCCCCAATATTGGGTTTGCCCCTCGTACACCCACAGCAGGCTGTCTTGCATCGGCGTGTTGAGATTGGGCACCCACAAATCCTTGCCACGGCGGTATTTGCCGTTCCAGCTGTGGGTGTATTCGTGCGCCAGCAGGTCGGTGAAGCCGGTCTTCTCGTTCCAACCGGTGAAGTAGTCGGTGCCCACGCCATTCTCGCTGGAGCGCTGGTGCTCCAGCCCGTTGCCGCCCATCTGGTCCGACAGCGAGAACAGGAATTGGTAATGGTTGTAATGCTGCGCGCCGTACAACTTCAGCGCTTGTTCGACCATCGCCTTGTGCTGCTCGATCTGCTTGGGCTTGGTTTCCAGATATTTGGCGGCATCGGCCACCACACCCAACTTCACCGGCACCGTGCTGCCGGCCGGGGTCAGGTCGATGTTCTTGGTGTAGCGGCCGGCGTACACCGGCGAGTCCACCAGAATATCGAACGGCACCGCCTTGTAGTTCACGGTATCGCCGCTGCGGCCGGCTTCATCCAGCGCGGTGAACGCCGCCCAGCCGGCCGGATAGGTGACGTGCGGATCCATCATGATCTGATGCATGTAATGCCCGGCCGGGTACAGCACCGTGGACAGGAACTGTACGTTCAGCATGTTCGGCGTCATCACCACCCGCCCCTGCGCGCCGCTGGTGGGCGTCAGGAAATCGAACTCGGCGGTGACCTCGGTGGCCCCCGCCGGCACGTTGATATGGAACGCGGCCACATCCAGCGTGTCGCGCGTCCAGTCCAGTGTCTGGCCATTGGCCTTGAAGGTGATGCCGGCAATCTTGTCGATGGCATTGCGCGGCGTGTGTCCACCCGGCACCCACATCGGATACAGCAGGGTCAGCGGGCCGGCCTGCGCGGGGATGGTTTCCTTGACCTTGATGATGCGCTGGCTGAGGTTGCTGGCATCGACTTCCAATTTGATGGTGCCGGGATAGGCCACATCCTGTGGCGCGGGGATATTCGGTGAGCCGCTTTGGGCATAGGCACCCCCAGCCAACAACACGGACGACAGGGCAACGGCCAGCAAACGGTGCTTCATCGACAACTCCAGAACGCAGGGTGAGCTTGCATCGTACCGACTCACCTGCCCGCGCCCACCTGCCGAAAGCCATGCCCGCCGCTTGCAAATCAAGCCGCCGGTTCCACTTCCGCAGAGTCTGCACGCGCTTGCGGGGTTGCCGCCAAATGCGCCGCATCGGTAAACCGCCCAGCCACGAACACCGCTACCGCCAGCAGGGCCGAGGCGATCAGGAAGGCGATTCCGGGCACATGCACAGGGGTATGCGGGCCGATGAAAAAGCCGAACGCAGCGGTATAGACCAAGGGTGCAACGACGCCGGCCAGCGACACCAGCCCGCTCATCGCACCTTGGATGCGGCCCTGCGCATCGGCCGGGACTTGCCGGGTAATCAGCGCCTGCGTGGCCGGTCCAGCAATGGCCCAGAGTGCGCTGATCGGCATGCCGATCAAAAACAGCCAGCCCACCGGCGCCACGCCATAGATCAGAAAGCCGGCTA
>DAORUL010000135.1:2262-4235 GCA_035433165.1 Thermomonas sp.
CGCAGCGTTTTTCCGGCGGCAGCGATTCGGGCAGCACAAACAGGCCGTAGCAGAAATTCAGCAACGACAAGCACGCCGCAAACCAGAACGGCAGGCGCTGGTTGATATCGCCCAGCACGCCACCAATCAACGGACCCACGATAAAGCCCAGCCCGAACGCCGCGCCGATCATGCCGAAACTCTTGGCGCGTTGCTCGGGTGAAGTCACATCGGCGATATAGGCATTGGCGGTACTGAAACTGGCGGCAGTGACCGCACTGATCAAGCGCCCCACAAATAGCCATGCCAGTGAAGGTGCCAGTGCCATGAACACGAAATCGGCACCTAGCCCCAAGCACGACAACAAGATCACCGGCCGCCGCCCGAACCGGTCGGACAGCGCGCCTTGTATGGGCGCACTGAAAAACTGCACCAGCGCAAAGGTGAAGCTGAACAACCCGGTCCAATACGCGGCGGTGGACAGATCGCCCCCCACGAATTGCTGCACCAGATGTGGCAGTACCGGGATGATCACGCCAAATGCCAGCACGTCGATCAACACGGTGATGAAGATGAACATCAGCGCGGCCTTGCGCGCACCGGGATGGGGGATGGCGTTCAAATGGATGTCCGATGCAGGGGTCGATGTCTTGAGGATGCCCAAGCGGCTGCTTGGGGATTACTTGGTGATTACTTGGTGATTTCCGGTGTCATCACCTACCCGGCAAACGCATCCACCGACAGTAAACTGACGTGATCGCGCACATCGTCCGGCCACGACTGGATGAGCACCTCAAAGCGGTGGTTATCGCCGGCAAACAAGGCGCGTGCGGCGTCTTCGAAGCCGGCTTCATTGCCGGCCATCACCTGCATGAAGCGGTAGGCAGCTTCTTGCGAGGCGCGGCGCTGATCCTCTTCGGACACCACCTTGCGCGCCGCTTCCACCAGTTTGCGCAGTGCCACCGACGCGCCGCCCGGTTGTGCGGCCAGCCAATCCCAATGGCGCGGCAACAAGGTCACTTCGCGTGCCACCACGCCCAGTTTGGGCCGGCCCGGTTTGCGCGGTGGCGCGGGGGGGTCGGCTTGGCGCAGCAACGGCTGCGCGACCAGCCGCAACAGATCGGCGGCGGGCAGTTCCAACGGCAGGTCCAATTGCCCGCCGCTGGCATCTTCAAAAATCAACACCGGACGCTGCGGGTGCAAGTCGAATGCCTGCTTGGCCTTCAAGGCCACATGCCGCAGCTCGCCGGTGGCGATGCGGTTGGGGCCGGAAAATGCAGTACAGCGCAGGGATGGGTTGAGCACGGGGCAGACTCCTGAATGTGGAGTCTATTATTACCCGGATAAATCAGAGCTGCAACCCGATTACCGCCCGCCGGACATTTCGATCAGCTTCAAGAACTCGCTGCGGGTGCGCGCATCCTCGCGGAAGCTGCCCAGCATCTTGCTGGTCACCATACTCACCCCGCGCTTGTGCACGCCGCGGGTGGTCATGCACTCGTGCGCACCCACCACCACCACACCCACCCCGCGTGGTTGCAGCGCACGCTGGATGCAGTCGGCAATTTGTGCGGTCATTTTTTCCTGCACCTGAAAGCGCTTGGCATAAGCCTCGACCACCCGCGCCAGCTTGCTGATGCCCACCACCTTGCCCGCCGGCAGATAGCCCACATGCACCTTGCCGATGATCGGCGCCATGTGGTGCTCGCAATGGCTTTCGTACTCGATATCGCGCAGCACCACCATTTCGTCGTAGCCGCCCACCTCCTCGAAGGTGCGCGCCATGTAGGCGTCGGCATCCAGCGTATAGCCGCCAAACCACTCTTCGTAGGCCGCGGCCACCCGTCGTGGCGTATCCAGCAGCCCCTCGCGGGTAGGGTCATCGCCGGCCCATTGCAGCAGCGTGCGCACCGCGGCTTCGGCCTGTTGGCGGCTGATGTTGTTGCGGATGTCGTCAGTCATGGCAGTGCAAATGGCGCGGCGGGGCGTGCATG
>DAORUL010000136.1:0-4233 GCA_035433165.1 Thermomonas sp.
GATTTCATTGCTGAGCACGTCGAGCTTTTTCTGCGCCTCGCCCTGCACATTGATGCTGGCTTGGCCGTCACGGCCGGCATCCCCCAACACGCCGCCCAGTGCGCCTTTGCCGACTGCAATGGAGATGCGTTTGCACGCGCGTGACACCACTTCCACCAACAAGCGCAGCTCGGCATTGATGCGGCCGGCACGTTGTTCTTCGATCAAGAAACGCGTGAGCGAGATGCTGGTATTCGACATGGGCAACAGACCAGAGGCAACGGGATGCACCTATTGTCGCCGAACTGAACCCCTCCGGTGCCTGGTAGCCACAATGGTGGAGAGCGGCACCAACAGGCGGACGCGCGCCATGGTTTCCCGAGGAATCCAAAAGACAGCCCATACTGTGGGTCCTGCGCTTTAGCTGGGCATGACGACCGTGAAGCATTCTCCGCGCACTTTCCTGTGGATCGCGTTGGCCGCGCTGCTGATCCTGCTGGCATGGGCAGGGATTCGGCATTGGCAGGGGCCACGCTTGCCCGCATATGAAGTGGCGGCCCGGCCGCTGGTGCAGACCGTGGTGGCGACCGGCCGGGTGGTCTCGGTGTCGCGCGCGCAGGTGGGGAGTCAGATCAGTGGCGTGGTGGTTGAGCGCCGCGTGCGCGAGGGGGATCGGGTCAATGCCGGCGACGTGCTGGCCGTGCTGCGCGACGATGACCAGCAGGCGGCGGTGCGCGAAGCCGAGGCCGCACTGGCGCAGCTGCGGCAGGGCTCCCGCCCGCAGGCGCAGGCAGGCTTGCGCAATGCACAGGCAACACTGGCCCAAGCCCGCCGTGAAACCCAGCGCCGGCGCGTGCTGCTGCAGCGCCAGCTGATTGCACGTGAAACCCTGGAGCAGACAGAGGAGGCGGAAACCGCGGCCAGCGCGGCGCTCGCGCAGGCGCAAGCCATGGCGGGCATGCTGGGGCCGGGAGCCCCCGGTGAAACCGTTGCGCGCGAGCGTTTGGCGGCGACACGCGCGGCGCTGGGCAAGACACTCATTCGCGCGCAGGTGGCGGGCACCGTGTTGACCCGCAACGCCGAGCCCGGCGACGTGGTGCAACCGGGCAAGGTGCTGTTCGAGATCGCCCGCCAAGGCGATACCGAAGTGCTGGTGCCGCTGGATGAGAAGAACCTTGGCACCGTCGCGCTGGGCCAGCCGGCAATCTGCATCGCCGACGCCTTCCCGCAGCGCCCGTTCAAGGCCAGCGTCGCCTTCATCGCACCCAGCGTGGATCCGCAGCGCGGCACGGTGGAGATGCGGCTGCGGGTGGCGCCGGTGCCCGCCCAGCTGCGCCAGGACATGACGGTCTCGGTGAATGTGGAAACCGGCCGGCGCGAGCGTGCCCTGGTGGTTCCGAACGACGCGCTGGCAATGCGTGCAGACGGCCAGCCGATGGTGTGGGTGGTGCGCGGTGGCAAGGCGATGCACATCCAGGTCACGCTTGGCTTGCGCGGATTGACGGCATCGGAAGTCACGCGCGGCCTGCGGGCGGGTGACGTGGTGTTGGCCGATGGTGGCGCGGATCTTGCCGAGGGCCAGCGCGTGCGCATCCGCGCACAGGGCGCGCCGCTGGCAGGCACCGCCGAGGCAAGCCGCAACGAAGTCCCGGTGCGCTTCAACTGACCATGTGGATCGAATGGACGCTGGCGGTTCGCTTTCTGCGCGAAGGGCGCATCCAGAGTGCGCTGATCCTGGTCGGGATCGCCGTCGGCGTGGCGGTCATCGTGTTCCTGACGGCGCTGATCACCGGGCTGCAATACAACATCATCGACCGCACGCTGGGCACGCAGGCACATATCAAGGTGCAGTCGCCGGATGAAGTCAATCGTGTCGCCCCCGTTGGCGCGCGCGTGGTGCAGCTGATCCTGGAAACGCCGCGTGCGCAGCGGCTGCGCTCGATCAACAACTGGCAGCAGGTACGCGATGCGCTGGACGCGATGCCGGAGGTCACCGCGGTGTCGCCCATCGTGTCCGGCCCTGCACTGGCGCGCCGCGGCGAAGCGGTGGAATCGGTGGCGCTGGTGGGCATCGATGTGGCGCGCTACACGCGGATTCTGCCGCTGCGCCAGGACATCATCGCCGGCCAGCTGCGCGTGGGTGCCGGCGAGGCAGTGATCGGCAGCCAGCTGGCCCATACGCTGGGCGTGAGCGTGGGCGACAAGCTGCGGCTGGATGCCGGGCAAGGCGATGGCAGCGTGGTCAACATCGCCGGTATTTTCGAATTGGGCGTGCGCGAGCTGGATGCACGCTATGTCTATCTGGACATGAAGCAGGCCCAGTCGCTGCTGAACTTGCCGGGTGCGGCCACGATCATCGATGTCACCGTGCGCGACATTTTTTCCGCCGACACGGTGGCGGGGCACATCGCGCGACTGACCGGGCTGAAAGCGGAAAGCTGGATCGAGACCAATGCGCAGTTGATGAACGCGCTGAAGTCGCAGAGCCTGTCTACCCGGATGATCAGCTTCTTCGTGGCGGTGGCGGTGGCGCTGGGCATTGCCAGCGTGTTGTTCGTCAGCGTCATCCAGCGCACGCGGGAGGTCGGCATCCTGCGCGCAATGGGCATCACGCGTCGGCAGATGCTGGGCGTGTTCCTGATTCAGGGCGGCATCTTCGGACTGGTGGGCTCGTTGATCGGCTCGCTGATCGGCGACGGAATGGTGTGGTTGTTCAACAATCTCGGCCCCGGGCTGTTCTTCATTCCCTTGAGCCCAACGCTGCTGCTGGCGGCCGCATTGCTGGCCACGGCGACCGGGGTGATTGCTGCCGCCATTCCGGCGCGCCGCGCCGCGCGCATGGATCCGGTACAGGCGATCCGCAATGCCTGACGCCAGCCAGTCAGTCTTGCGCTTGCAGGGGCTGCGCAAGTCCTACAACGTCGGCAAGCCGAATGAAGTGGAAGTCCTGCACGGCATCGACCTGAACTTGGCGCGGCATGATTTTGCCGCGCTCGTGGGCGCATCGGGTTCCGGCAAAAGCACCCTGCTCAACATCATCGGCCTGCTGGACGTGCCCACCGCGGGCGAGCTGTTCTTGCTGGGCGAACCGACCATCGGCATGGATGATGCGCGGCGCACGGCGCTGCGCGGCAGTGCGATTGGCTTCGTGTTCCAGTTCCATCACCTGCTTTCTGCATTCACCGCGCTGGAAAACGTGTTGATGCCGCTGATGGTGGCCAAGGGCAAGCCGTCGGCCGCCGACCGCGATCTGGCGCGCAGCCTGCTGGCGGAGGTGGGGATGGACGCATTCGCCGACCGCAAGCCGGGCGAACTGTCTGGCGGCCAGCAGCAGCGGGTGGCGGTGGCGCGTGCGTTGGTCACCCGGCCGGCGCTGCTGCTGGCCGATGAGCCCACCGGCAATCTTGACAGCCAATCGGCGCAGGACGTGTTCGCGCTGTTTCGACGCTCGAATGAAAAGTTCGACTGCGCGGTGCTGCTGGTAACCCACGACACGCGCATGTCCGATGCCTGCGATCGCGTGGTGACGTTGCGCGATGGCTTGATCCTGGCAGAGGCATGACGCGCAACGCTGGTAGGGCACCGGCCGGCACAAGGGTGCGACCGGTGCAAAACGCCCGCTGGTTACGTCTGGCAGCGTCGAGCCAGCGTGAACGCGGGTTGCCGAATCAGACGTCGGCGTTCTGCGCCCAACCCTCGCCCGTGCCGCGATTGAGGACCCCATCGGTGTCCAGCACGGTTCCGGCCGGGATGGTGTCTTGCCCGGCAAGGCGCGCATAGAGGGGCGCGAAGTCCGGCAGGGTGGCGTCGATCAACTGCTCGAAACTGTCGATCACGAAATACGTTTTTTGATAACGGTCGATGCAATAGCGGGTGCGCATCACGCGTTCCAGGTCGAAGCCGATCCGGTTCGGTGCCGGGCTTTCCAGGCAGTGGATGGATTCGCCCTTGGAACTGACGATGCCGGCGCCGTAGATGCGCAGCCCGTCCGGCTGACGAATCAGCCCGAATTCCACCGTGTACCAGTACAGCCGCGCCAGCTGCATCAGTGCTTCCGGCCCAAAACCATGCGCCTTCACTCCGCCCTTGCCGTAGGCCTCCAGGTAGTCGGCGAACATCGGGTCCATCAGCAATGGCACGTGGCCGAACAGGTCGTGGAACAGGTCGGGTTCTTCGATGTAGTCGATCTGCTCCGGTTTGCGAATCCACCAGCTCACCGGGAAGCGGCGGTTGGCCAGATGGGTGAAGAAATCC
>DAORUL010000137.1:0-2395 GCA_035433165.1 Thermomonas sp.
TGCACGGTCAGGCCCGAGCCGCGCCCGGTCACTGCGGCCGCGGAGGTGTAGGTCGCGGTCATCTTGTCTTCCGGACCGTCAAGCGTGTAGGTGTATGCGGTATTGGCCATGCCGCCGCCGCCGGAAAACACCCAGTCCACCTTGCCGCTTTTGCTGTCGCTGGGCGTGTAGTGCATGGTGATCATGCCACCGCCCATCTTGCTGCTGAACGGCTGAGTGATGTCGCAGGCGGTGAACGATTCGCCGCTGTCGAGCTGGATCCGATACGCATGCGAGGCTGTGGGTGCGCCGCTCATTCCGCCGCAGCGTGGACGCTTGTCGTTTGCGTCGGTGCGCGGTTCGTGGGTGCATTTTTCGTCTTTCGGTGTCTCGGCCGAAAGCACGGGTGGCTGCGATGCCATGGTCGAGGGCGGCTGCGGCAGCGATACCGGTTTGGGCACGGCATTCGGAGTCTGATTTGGCGAACATGCCGCCAACACGCACAACGCAAATGGGGCACAACAACGTAGTGCAAGCTGCATGGGAATGTCCGCCAGGGATGTTATCTCCTCTAGCGGAAAAATGCGCCGGAACCGGACAACCGCCCGCGAACGGGTTTATGGCGTGGCGCGAATCACTCCGCAGGCCACCCGCGCACCGGCATTGCCGGCGGGCTGGCTGGAATAGTCATCCTGCGCGGCGTGCACGATGATGGCGCGGCCCACGATGTCGGTGGCTGCGCTGCCACCCAAACTGACGCCATCCACCTGCGCATCCACATGCGCCACACCATTGGCATCGGCGATCAGGTTGTCGCTATCACCCGCATGGTGTGCACCGTGCCCGGCGCGGCCATGCGGCTGCATCGCCGGGTTGAAGTGGCCGCCGGCGCTGCTGGCATCGGCCACGCTGCAGTCGCCCTTTTCGTGGATATGAAAGCCGTGGCTGCTGCCTGGCGTCAGACCACCGACATCACCACGGATGTGCACGCCTGCGCCCATTGCCAGCAAGGTGAGTTTGCCGCTGACCAAGCTGCCGGAAGCCGAGGCGAGGTTGGCCACGGCTTGCTTGCTGGTGCTGATGGCAGCGGGGGTTGCTGATGCAGGTTTGGGGGCGACCGCCGGCTGGCTGGCACAGGCGGCCAGCATCAGGGGGAAGGCAATCGACAGGCTGGATGCGGTATGGCGGTGCATGGTGGTCTCCTGTGCGAGTTTGCATCAGCTAATGCGGTGCTTGCTTGCGTGAGCTGCCCAACTTGCGGGTAATCGTGTTGCGGCCCAACCCGAGGGCTTGGGCCGCATCACCGCGATGCCCGTCGCAGTGAGCCAGTGCCGCGTCCAACAGCGCTTGTTCGAACTGCGCCTTGGCCACTGCGTGCAACTCGGGGGTATGTTGGCGCAACTGTTGTTGTGCCCATGTCGACAACGGCTGCGTCCAGCCGACGGCCGCGTTGCTGGCGTGTGCAACCGCGCCGGGCAGTGCATCGGCCAGCTCCTGCATGCCGATGCTGTCGCCTGGAGCCAATGCAGCCAAGCGCCAGCACAGATTTTCCAACTCGCGCACATTGCCCGGCCAAGCATGTGCTTGCAGACGTTCGAGTGCAGAGTTGCTGAACTGTTTGACGGGCAATTGCAGGCGTTGTGCGGCATGCGTCAGAAAACGCGCGGCCAGCTCGGGAATATCTTCGCTGCGCTCGCGCAGCGGTGGCAGCGGCAGCCGCACCACATTCAAGCGATGCAGCAAATCGGCGCGAAACCGCCCGGCATCGACCAAAGCCTCCAGCGGTTGATGGGTGGCTGCGATCACGCGCACATCCACGCGAATCAGCTCACGCCCACCCACGCGGTAAAACTCGCCTTCGGCCAACACCCGCAGCAGGCGGGTTTGCAAGGCCGCTGGCATGTCGCCGATTTCATCCAGAAACAAGGTGCCGCCATCGGCCTGTTCGAAACGGCCGATGTGGCGTTTGCTGGCTCCGGTGAATGCACCCGCCTCGTGACCAAACAACTCGGACTCCAATAACTCGGACGGAATCGCGGCGGTGTTCAACGCGACAAACGGGCGCGTGGCACGCGGGGATTCGCGATGCAGCGCGCGTGCCACCAATTCCTTGCCGGTGCCGGTTTCACCGGTGATCAGCACCGACAACGGCGCTTGCGCCAGCCTGCCGATGGCGCGAAACAACGCACGCATGGCCGGCGCATGCCCCACCAGCAGGCTGCCATCGGCAGCAGCCGGCTCAGTGACGGGAGTGGCGACAGGTGTGGGCTCTGGCAAGGCGCGGCGTACCAGCGCCACCGCGTCATCCAGATCAAACGGTTTGGACAAAAACTCGTGCGCCCCACCGCGAAACGCGCCAGCGGTACTGGCCACGTCGGTATACGCCGACATCACGATCACCGGCAGTTGCGGCTGC
>DAORUL010000137.1:2495-4197 GCA_035433165.1 Thermomonas sp.
ACATGTTCGGCCAATTCCGTTGGAATGCCGCAGCCGTCATCGACGATATCCAGGCGCAATGCCTGCGCATGCACGGCATCGAAAATGCGCGCGGCATGCTCCACCCGGGTGCGCAATTGCACCACGCTGGCACCGGCTTCCAGCGCGTTGCGCACCAGGTTCCACACCGCTTGGGTCAGGCGGTCGGCATCGCCTTCGACATCGGGCAAGGACGGGTCGTAGTCGCGCTGCAAACGGGTCACCCAGCCGGCATCGGTTTCCGCCAAGCGCAGTACGCGCTCCAACACCTCGTGGATATTCAGCGGTGCAAACGCACGCGGCGGTGCCGGTGACAGCAATCGATCCACCAGCGTGGCCAAGCGCTCCACTTCGGCCTCGATCAAGCCGGTCAGTGCACGGCTGTCGGCATCACCACGGCGCGCCAGCAATTGCGCGGCGCCCTTGATGCCGGCCAGTGGATTGCGCAGCTCGTGCGCCAAACCTTTCAGCGAGGCGCTCAAGGCCGCCGGCAGGGATTGGGTGTGGGTATCGCTGACGAATTCATCGACCGGGTGCAGCTCCAGCCAGCGGCCGCTGCTGGCGCGCGGGGCTAGCCACAAGTCGGCAAACTGCAGCTCGTCGCTGCCGGGAGCAGCCAAGGCCACCCGCCGCAAGCGTTGCGGGGCATCGGTATCCACTTGCAGGGCGGCGGCCAGCGTTTGTGTCTGGCGTTCCAACGCTGCTGCCGGCGTCCCCAACAAGCGGCGGCGACTCACGCTTAGCCAGCGCCCGGCCGCCAGATTGGAGTGCGCCACGCGGCCATCGCTATCCAGCCACAGCAGTGGCGTGGTCAGATCATCCAGAATGTCGAACGGCAGCGGGGCAGACATTGCACTAATTTAGTGCAAACCCGGGGCACTGTGTTCAGGGCCGCATCGCCAGGCGTTGATTGCTCAGTGCATGCAAGATGCGCAAGTCTTCGGCATCGAAGCTGGCCTGCGGGTCTTCGCCGTCGTCACGGCCGCGATAATGGCGATGGAATGCACGCACCGCAGCCACGCGATCGGCCAATGGATACCCCACCGCCGCCATCGCCAGCCACGGGTCAAACCCCGCCGGTGGATCTTGCAGGCTGCCCTGTGGCCACAGCCCGAACCCGGCATCCGCCAGGCGTTGCCACGGGAACAAGGCACCGGGATCACGTTTGCGGGTGGGAGCCAGATCGGCATGCCCGATGACCTGGGTTTTGGGGATCGACAAGCGCGTGGTCAAATCATCCAGCAAGCGCAGCAGTGTGGTGATTTGCGCGTCGGTATAGGCGGCCCCCACGGCATTGTCGATTTCGATCCCGATCGAAGCCGAATTCAGATCGGTGATCGTGCCCCAGCGGCCACCGCCGGCATGCCAGGCGCGCGCGCCATCATCCACCAATTGATAGATGACGCCGTCTTTGCCGATCAGATAATGCGCGCTGACCGGGCCTTTGCTGTTGGCGGTGCGCAAGGTGTCCAGACTTTGCTGCACGGAATGTTGCTCGGTGGCGTGCAACACGATGATGACGGGCCGGCGTGCATCCACATTGGGGGATGGCACCCATTGCGCCAGCGGGTTGTGCTGCGGCGCGGGCGCATGCGCACACGCGCTGAGCAGCAAGAGCAGCAGGAGATGGCAGGCAGGTCGCAACATGCTGGGATCATAGTGCATGCATGCGGGTATGGCAGCG
>DAORUL010000138.1:0-4192 GCA_035433165.1 Thermomonas sp.
ACGTGTTGTTGCTGCCTTGACTATCTCACTGTCCCATTTGGATCGGCTTGAGGCCGAAAGCCTGCACATCCTGCGCGAAGTGGCCGCCGAGTTTCAAAACCCGGTGCTGCTGTATTCGGTGGGCAAGGACAGCTCGGTGCTGTTGCACCTGCTGCTGAAAGCGTTCTATCCGGCGCGTCCGCCGATCCCGCTGTTGCATGTGAACACCGGCTGGAAGTTTCGCGAAATGATCGCCTTCCGCGACCTGCGTGCCGCCGAAACCGGCGTGGAGCTGCGCGTGCATCAGAATCCCGATGGCGTGGCACAGGGCATCAATCCGATCAGCCACGGTGCCACCGTGCATACCGATGTGATGAAAACCCAGGCCTTGAAGCAGGCGTTGGACAAGTACGGTTTCGATGCGGCCATTGGTGGTGCCCGCCGCGATGAAGAAAAATCGCGTGCCAAGGAACGCATCTTCAGCTTCCGCAACGCCCAGCACCGCTGGGACCCCAAGAGCCAGCGCCCGGAACTATGGAACCTGTACAACGCGCGTATCCACAAGGGGGAATCGGTGCGTGCCTTTCCATTGTCCAACTGGACCGAGCTCGACATCTGGTTGTACATCTATCGCGAAAACATCCCGGTGCCTTCGCTGTATTTGGCCGCGCCGCGCCCGGTGGTGGAACGCGATGGCGCATTGATCATGGTCGATGACGATCGCTTGCCGCTGCGTGATGGTGAAGTGCCGATGCACAAGCAAGTGCGCTTTCGCACACTGGGCTGCTACCCATTGACCGGCGCGATTGAATCGCAGGCCGACACGCTGGAAAAAATCATTGCCGAAATGCTGGTGGCCACTACCTCGGAACGGCAGGGGCGGGTGATCGACCACGATCCCACCGCCTCGATGGAAAAGAAAAAGCAGGAGGGCTATTTCTGATGCGCATGGACGATGCCAACGCGCAGGTGGCCGCCTACCTGCAACAACACGAAACCAAAGGCCTGCTGCGCTTCATCACCTGCGGCAGCGTGGATGATGGCAAGAGCACCTTGATTGGCCGCCTGCTGCACGACACCAAATTGCTGCTGGACGATCAAGTCAGCGCGCTGGAAGCCGACAGCCGCAAGCATGGTACCCAGAACGGCGAGATCGACTTTGCGTTGCTGGTGGATGGGCTGGCGGCCGAGCGCGAGCAGGGCATCACCATTGATGTGGCCTACCGCTTCTTCGGGACTGATCGCCGCAAATTCATCGTCGCCGACTGCCCCGGCCACGAGCAGTACACCCGCAATATGGCCACCGGCGCATCCACCGCGGATTTGGCTGTGGTGCTGGTGGATGCGCGCAAGGGGTTGCTCACCCAGACCCGTCGCCACAGTTACATCGTCAAACTGCTCGGCATCAAGCGGGTGCTGCTGGCCGTCAACAAGATGGACTTGGTCGATTTCGATCAGGCCGTGTTTGAGGACATTGCCGGGCATTACCGTGCGCTGGCCGCGCAGCTGGGGATCGCGCATGTGGACTGCATCCCGTTGTCGGCATTGCGCGGCGACAACATGATCACGCGCTCGGCAGCCATGCCGTGGTATCACGGCCCGGCACTGCTGGAACATCTGGAAACCGTGCCGGTAGAAGGCACTTCAGCACATGCCGCATTCCGCATGCCGGTGCAATGGGTGTGCCGGCCGAACCAGGATTTCCGCGGCTTTGCCGGCACCGTGGCCGCCGGTAAAGTGGCACCCGGGGATGCTGTTGTTGTACTGCCGTCCGGTCGCCGTTCCAGCGTGGCACGGGTGGTGACTGCCGACGGCGATCTGGCGCAGGCAGTCGAAGGCCAAGCCGTCACCTTGACGCTTGCCGATGAGATCGACGCCAGCCGTGGTGATGTGATTGCCGCCGTGTCTGATTTGCCGGAAGTGGCCGATCAATTTGCCGCGCATCTGTTGTGGATGGGCGATGCGCCGCTGCTGCCGGGGCGCCCGTACCTGCTCAAAGTGGGGGCGCGCACCGTGGGCGCCTCCATCACCGAAATCAAGCACAAGGTGGACGTCAACACGCAGGATGCGCTGGCCGCCAAACATCTGGAGTTGAACGAAGTTGCGGTGTGCAATCTGCATCTGGATCAACCCATCGCATTTGCCCCTTATGCCGACAACAAGGCGCTGGGTGGCTTCATCCTGATCGACCGTCAAAGCAATGCCACCGTCGCCGCCGGCACGCTGGATTTCGCACTGCGTCGCGCCGGCAATATCCATTGGCAGCATCTGGATGTGGACAAGGCCGCACGTGCACGCAGCAAACACCAAAGCCCGCGTTGCCTGTGGTTTACCGGCTTGTCCGGTGCCGGCAAATCCACCATCGCCAATTTGGTGGACAAGAAACTGCTGGCGATGGGGCAGCATGCCTATGTGCTGGATGGCGACAATGTGCGGCATGGCCTGAACAAGGATCTGGGATTCACCGACGAGGACCGGGTGGAAAATATCCGTCGCGTCGCGGAGGTGGCCAAACTCATGGTGGATGCCGGCTTGATCGTGCTGGTCAGTTTCATCAGCCCGTTCCGTGCCGAACGCGACATGGCACGCAGCCTGTTCGAGGCGGGCGAATTCCTGGAAGTGTTCGTGGACACGCCACTGGCCGAAGCCGAACGTCGCGATGTCAAAGGCCTGTACGCCAAGGCGCGGCGCGGCGAACTGCGCAACTTCACCGGGATTGATTCCCCCTACGAAGCGCCGCTGACACCCGAGCTGCATCTGCACACCGATGCCGCCGACTCGGTGGCGTTGGCGGATGAAGTGGTGGCTGCATTATTGCAGGCACAAAAAAACGGCCTAAGCCGTTGATTTGATTGGTGGGCGGTGCAGGGTTCGAACCTGCGACCCTTGCCGTGTGAAGGCAATGCTCTACCGCTGAGCTAACCGCCCGGTGTTGCGAGCCGCGCATTCTACAGGAGTAGGTTGTGATGGCAAGTCCTTGCAGGCGAGGAACGGCAATTTGCCCCTGAACCCTGCTTTCTTGCAGTGGCTGCGTTCAGCTGTCAGGTTGCGTACTGCGGCGCGCCACGCATAATGCCAAGTCCGAGAACGAGGTTCGCGCATGCGCAACGTCCTTTCCATCTTGCTGGTTTCCATGCTGTTGCTGCTTTCGGCATGCGCGAGCACAGGCGCATCCAGTGGCCAGCCGCATTCCTCAATCGTCAGCAATGAGGTTGTTGGCAACAAGCTGCCCCCCCCGGATACCACCAGCGCATCGGGTGCTTATGAAGGCGCAAGTGATTACCGCATTGGTGCACAGGACCTGCTTGAGATCAGCGTGTTTGGTGTGCAGGATCTGGACAAGGAGGTGCGCGTCAACTCCAACGGTCAGATTTCACTGCCCTTGATTGGCGGTGTCATGGCCGGTGGCCGCACGATTCCGGAATTGGAGCAAGACCTCGCTGGCAAGTACGCCAGCGGATTCCTGCAAAACCCCCAAGTCAGCGTGTTTGTCAAAGAGTACGCAAGCCAGCGCATCACCCTTGAAGGCGCAATCGTCAAGCCGGGCATCTATCCGATCACGGGTAAAACCACATTGCTGCAAGCGATTGCATTATCGGGCGGCGTGGATGACAAGATTGCCGATTTGGGTGGCATCGTGTTGATGCGGCAAATCGATGGCAAGCGCATGGCTGCCGTCTATGACCTGCGTGCGGTACGACGCGGAAAAATGGAAGATCCACAGGTTTATGGTGACGACATCATCGTCGTCGAGGCTTCGGGCAGCAAGTCGGCTTATCGCCGCTTCATCGAAACCATGCCAGCGCTTGGTGTTTTCGGTTGGCTGTTCTGAATCCATTCAAGGACGAAATTGCATGACTCAAGATCGTTTGCCTGCCACTTCGGCTGATGCTAGCCAGCAGCCTTCGTTTTATCCAGCGTTGTCCCAGCGCGAAACCAGTGCACTGCTGGTACACGAATTGCAACAAGCCGAGCGGCGGGATGAGGACGAAATCGACTTGCTGGCATATTGGCATATCTTGGTCAAGCGGCGTCGACTGATTGCCAGTATTTTAATTGCGGTAGTTGCGATGGCGCTGCTGGCGACCTTGATGACAACGCCAATTTACCGGGCATCGGTGGTGATGCAGATTGAGAAACAAGGCAGTCAAGTTATTCAGGTGAATGGAATCCAGCCCGAGAACGATATGTATGGATGGGATCCGGACTTCCT
>DAORUL010000139.1:0-4111 GCA_035433165.1 Thermomonas sp.
TCGGCGCAGCATTCGGCCAGCGTTTCCACCAGCATGAAATCGGTCTGCGCGATGTAGTCGGCCAGGCGCACGCTCACTGCCTCGTAATCCAACGCATCGGCCAGCGTGTCACTACTGGCCGCGATGCGGTTGTCAAAGCGCATGTGAATGTCAAACAGCAGCGGCTGCGGCGTGTGGCGCTCGCGGGCATGCACCCCAATCAGGGCGTCGATGCGCAGGCCTTCGATAAATACGATGTCGGTCATGGAAACAGGATACCGGCTGAACCCATCCCGTGGCGGCGAGACCGTCCGGTGAATCGCGTAGCGGCATTTCGAGCCGCGTAGCGATCACCGGGCGGTAGGCGCCGCCCCGCTAGGAACCAGCCGCGAGGCGGCTCACACCACCGGCAGTTCTGCCATATCCCAGCGCGGCACGGCACGGATGGTGGCGTCATCGTGCTGGCCGGCGGCCAGCCGCAGTGCGCCGGCATACGCAATCATCGCGCCATTGTCAGTACACAACGCCGGGCGCGGGAAGCAGGCGCGGCCGCCGCGGCGTTCGCACATGTCGGTCAATTTGGCGCGCAGGCGCTTGTTCGCCCCCACCCCACCGGCCACGATCAGCGTGCTGCACCCGGCCGCATCCAGCGCGCGCGCGCATTTGATCGCCAGCGTATCGACCACCGCATCCTCAAACCCGCGCGCAATGTCCGTACGGGTTTGCTCACTCTGGTCGCTGCCTTTCCATGCCAGCAAGACCTGCGTTTTCAAGCCGCTGAAGGAAAAATCCAAGCCGGGGCGGTCGGTCATCGGGCGCGAAAACCTGAACACCCCCGGCGTGCCGGATTCGGCCAATTTGGCCAGCTGCGGGCCGCCCGGGTACGGCAAGCCCATCATTTTTGCGGTTTTGTCGAAGGCCTCGCCGGCGGCATCGTCCAGCGTTTCGCCCAGCAGCCGGTATTGACCGATGGCCTCCACCGCCACCAGCTGGGTGTGCCCGCCCGAGACCAGCAAGGCCACGAACGGCGGCTGCGGCGCGTCATCCTCGATCAGTGGGGCCAGCAAATGCCCTTCCATGTGATGCACGCCGATGGCGGGCACGTCCAGCGCCCACGCCAGCGAACGCGCCACTGCCGCGCCCACCAGCAATGCGCCCACCAGCCCGGGGCCGGCGGTGTAGGCCACACCGTCGATATCACCCATCCCCAAGCCCGCCTCGGCCAAGGTTTGCCTGATCAGCGGCAGCAATTTGCGCACATGGTCGCGGCTGGCCAGCTCCGGCACCACCCCGCCGTATTCGGCGTGCAGGGCGATCTGGCTGTACACCGCATGCGCGCGCAGGCCCGCCGCGCCGCCAATGCGGGTGTCATACACGGCAACACCGGTTTCGTCGCAGGAAGATTCAATGCCAAGGACTTTCATCCCCCTATCTTGCGCCGGAAATGATTTGGCTGCTATCATGCACGGCTCGCCCACCTGACGGGCGGTTTCCCAGAATCGAGATTTCCCCGATGCCCAGCGTCAAAGTCCGCGAAAACGAACCCTTTGAATTTGCCCTGCGCCGCTTCAAGCGCACCTGCGAAAAGGCAGGCGTGCTGGCCGAAACCCGCAAGCGCGAGTTCTACGAAAAGCCGACCCAGGAACGCAAGCGTAAAGCCGCTGCCGCCGTGAAGCGTCAGGCGCGCCGCAGCTCGCGCGACGTCACCAAACGCCAGCGCATGTACTAAGCGCGGTTGGGGTCTGCGAAAGCCGGCACGTGCAAGCGTGGCCGGCTTTTCGCGTTTCTGCAATTTGATTATTGAAATGGAGGCCAGCATGAGCCTGAAACAGCAACTGACCGACGACATGAAGACCGCGATGAAAGCCGGCGAGAAAGACCGCCTGGGCGTCATCCGCCTGATCAACGCCGCGATCAAGCAAAAAGAAGTCGACGAACGCATCGACATGACCGACCCGCTGGTGCTGGCCGTGCTGGAAAAAATGGTCAAACAGCGCAAGGACTCGATCACCCAGTTCGAAGCCGCCGCACGCGAAGATTTGGCCGCGATCGAGCGCTATGAGCTGGGCGTGATCGAAGCCTATTTGCCGGCGAAGATGGACGAAGCCGCGATTGTGGCGGCAATCGACAAGGCCATTGCCGCCACCGGTGCCGCGTCTGCCGCCGACATGGGCAAGCTGATGGGTGTGCTGAAGCCGGCGCTGGCCGGGCAAGCCGACATGGGCCTGGTCAGCAAGCTGGTGAAGCAGAAACTGTCCTGATCAGCGAATCCCGCCATGACTGATAACCTCATCGCCATCCGTCCCGCCACGCCGGACGATGTGCCACTGATTCGGCAACTGATCGTGGAATTGGCCGAATACGAACGCATGCGCGATGCCGCCGTGGCCACCGATGCGCAGTTGCGTGAACAACTGTTCGGCGCGCAGCCGGCGGCAGAAGTCCTGATTGGCGAAGTGGATGGGCAACCGGCCGGCTTTGCGCTGTTCTTCCACAACTTCAGCACATTTCTGGGCCGGCGCGGCCTGTATCTGGAAGACCTGTTCGTGCGCCCGCAATTTCGCGGTGCCGGCCTTGGCAAACACCTGATGGCCAGCTTGGCGCGGCTGGCGGTGCAACGTGGCTGCGGGCGCTTCGAATGGAGTGTGCTGGACTGGAACACGCCATCGATTGGCTTTTACCGCAGTATCGGCGCGGTGGGCATGGATGAATGGACGGTGCAGCGCTTGGAAGGCGACGCGCTGCACGCGCTGGCCGCACGCGACGAGTTGTAGGCCGCAGACTCCCGACGCATGGCCCGCATCCCCGACGCTTTCATCGATGAACTCTTGGCGCGCTCGGATATCGTCGAGATCGTCGGTGCGCGCGTCCCGCTGAAGCGGCAAGGCAAGGAATACGCGGCGCGCTGCCCCTTCCACGACGAGCGCAGCGCCAGCTTCACCGTCTCACAAACCAAGCAGTTCTATCACTGCTTCGGCTGTGGTGCACACGGCACCGCCCTGTCATTTTTGATCCAGTACGAGCGCCTGGAATTCCTGGATGCGGTGGAAGAACTGGCACGCCGGGTGGGCATGGAGGTGCCGCGCGATACCGCCCAGCGCAATGCCAATCCGGAAACCCGTGACCTCTACGGCGTGATGACCGACGCTGCCGATTTTTTCCGCCAGCAACTGGCGCGCAGCGACAAAGCGCGGACCTATGTTGCCCAGCGCGGTATCGCCGCCGACATCCTCGAACGCTACGCGATTGGCTATGCGCCGGATGGCTTCAATGCACTGCGCGATGCGCTTGGCAGCACCCCGCAGCGCATGCAATGGCTGGAGCGCGGCGGGCTGTTTTCGAAGAATGACAAAGGCCACGTTTACGACAAGTTCCGCGACCGCCTGATGTTCCCGATCCACGACCGCCGCGGCCGCGTGATCGCTTTCGGCGGCCGCGTGATCGACCCCGAGGATTCGCCCAAATACCTCAACTCGCCGGAAACCGCGCTGTTCCACAAAGGCCGCGAACTGTATGGCTTGTGGCAAGCCAAGCAGGCCAACCAGAAACTCGACCGCCTGATCGTGGTGGAAGGCTATATGGACGTGGTGGCGCTGGCGCAATACGGCGTCTCGCAGGCTGTGGCCACGTTGGGCACGGCCACCACACCCGACCACGCCGAGTTGCTGTTTCGCAATGCGCCGGATGTGTTTTTCTGTTTCGATGGCGACCGCGCCGGCCGTGCCGCCGCATGGAAGGCACTGGAGTCGGTGCTGCCGCGGATGAAAGACGGTCGGCAGGCGATGTTCCTGTTTTTGCCCGATGGCGAAGACCCGGATTCACTGGTGCGCAAAGAAGGCGTGGCGGGGTTTGATGCGCGCCTGCGGCAGGCCACCCCGCTTTCCGAATTTTTCTATGCATCGCTATCCGGCGATGTGAATCTGGGCAGCCTGGACGGCAAGGCGCGCTTGGCCGAACGCTGCAAACCGCTGCTGGCACAGATCCCCGAGGGGGCCTTCGGTGATTTGATGCAACAACGGCTGACCACGCTGACCGGCATCGGCGCACGCAGCGGCAGCACGCCACAACCGCCGCCGCGCATGCAGCGCCACGCACCGGCCAACCCATCGCAAAAACCCAGCCTCATCCGCAG
>DAORUL010000140.1:0-4032 GCA_035433165.1 Thermomonas sp.
TTGGGCAGTAGCTGGAACCATTACGGCTACGGTTTTGCCGCCATCACCGCGATGACCATCGCCGCGGCATGGCCGCAAGCAAGCCGCCCAGGCCGCAGCGCCATCCTCGTATTCGCCGTCCTCAGCGCTCTCCACGGCGGTGCCGTGATGTGGCGAATACAGCACGTGGGGCGCATCCAGTCCGTGTTTTCACCCGCATTGGCGCAGGCCGTGCGCGCACATCCCTACACCCATGTGACGCTGTCGCCCGCCCCAGCGGCAAAGGTCTGGATCTTCGCACGACTGACCCACGCCATTCCTGCCTATGACGGCGTTGCCATCGGCGATCGCGTGCGCCTGGTGGATACACCCGCACAGGCCGATTACAGCATCGAAGCGGATGGGCAGTTGCGGGCATTGCGGTAAGGGCGGGTTGCAAACGCGCCCCTGACCATCAAGCATCGACAGCATCGATCCTAAAGATCATTCACCACATCCGCATCCATCGCCTGTTCCAGACGAATCTTGTTGGCAAACAGCGAGAACGCCAACATCCCCGCCAGCCCATTGGCGCGTGCCGCCCACGCGGGCAACCAGCGCGGTTCCTGCAAGGTGCCGGCATCGAACAGCGGCTGGAAGCGCTGCACATCGGCCAAGGTCATCTTGCCGGCAAACAAGCGCCGACACATCCGCAACTTGCCATGTTTGAGCGACCAGCGGAAAAACGTGTGCACGCCGATCAATCCGCGCAGGTACACGGTGTCTTTGGTAAACGCCGCACCGCCATTGGTGGGCACGCCGCGAAACACGCGCTGTGCGGACGTAAAACTTTCCACCGGATTTTGCCCGGCATCCAGAAAGTAGCGGAACACTTGCATGAAGTCCGCGCCGGCCATCGCCATGGCGACAGCTTCGATGCGCAGGCTCACCCGTTTCATGCGTTCGATATCAATGCTGCCGGTAATCAATTCGGCAAACACGGCCAAGCCTTCTTGCGTGGCGGTGCTGCGCGGCGAGGACAACGCCATGCTCGGCAATACGCTTTGTTGCTGCCCGTTCAATGCGGTCAATGAATGCACGAATGCTTCGTGCTGCAACAGCTGCTGCATGTCGTAATCGGAAAATGCCGCGCCCGAACGAATGCGAATCTTGCGCGAGCCCGCGGCGGCCTTGGCAATCAGATCGGGATCAAGCTCCACCTCGATCACCCGCTCATCGAAAAAATCATCCAGTTGCGCTTGCAACCGCAGCGCCAGCGCGGTGGCGGAAATCTCCACCTGCTCCGCCGCCGACAGCAGCTCGTTGTCCAACTCGCCGGCCACCGTTAAAAAATGTTGCGCGGCTTCGCGCGTGGTCACGCCACCGGGCAACGCATGATCAGGCGTGCCGAACAACGCCACCGACAACTCGGCCACCCGCGCGGTGCCCAATTGCTCCAACAATTCGGCAGCCTGTTGCCAGCTGTGTGCCGACTCGATCAGATAAATCCCCAACGGATGGGTGGGATCTGCCGCCGCCGCAATCGCCGCCAATTCGCGACGTGCTTCTGAAAAATCATGCTTGGGATATTGATAGGCCGGCAGCTTGGCACGCCCTTGCGCGTAATCGGCCAGAAAGGTTTGCTGCTCGCTGGCCGGCCAGCTCACCAAACTCAGCAGACGTATGCCCTTGGCGGCTTTGGCCATGCGCGCATCGAGTGCGGCGTGGTAGGCGACCGGATCAATCCCGCCCATACTTGTCATCCACCCGTTTGTACAACGTCTTGTTCTGCACCCGCGCCTGCGCTTTCTGCGCCAGCCGGGTGGCCAGTTGACTTGCCGCGCCGGCCACTTCCGCACCCAGCTTCAGAAAATTCTCACTGCGGCCTGCATCCAACTCGCCGCGCTCCACCGCTGCGCGCACGGCGCAGCCGGGTTCTTTGGCATGTTGGCAGTCGCGAAATTTGCATTGCTGGGCCAAGGCTTCGATATCGGCAAAACTCTCTGCCACGACTTCTTCGCCGGTGGGTTTGAGCTCGCGCATCCCCGGCGTGTCAATCAAACACGCCCCTGTTGCCAGCGCAATCAAGGCGCGGTGGGTGGTGGTGTGCCGGCCGCGTGCATCGCGCGTGCGCACTGCGCCGGTTTTCATTTTCTCGGCCCCCAGCAAGGTGTTGGTGAGCGTGGATTTACCCGCGCCAGAGCTGCCTACCAACACGATGCTTTGCCCTGCGCCCAGCCACGGCGTGAGTGCCGCTGCACTGGCCGGGTCTTTGGCATTCAACGCCATGACCGGCACATCCAGCGTGCGCAATTGCGCCAGCGCCGCATCGACTTCGGCATCGGGCTTGTCGGACTTGGTCAGCACGATCACCGGCTGCACGCCGCTGCCGCCCACCAGCAGGAGATAGCGCTCGATTCGGCGCGAATTGAAATCGCCATCCAATCCGCACACGACAAACACGGTGTCGATATTCGCCGCAATCACTTGCTGGCGGTAATGCTCGCCCGCCGCACCGCGCTTGATCGCGGAAAACCGCGGCAGCAAGGCCACGATGCGCAACGCTTTGGGGGCATCGCCTTCCACCAACACCCAATCCCCCACCGCCGGCCGCGCCTCGGGGTTGATGTCGCCTTTGCGATAACTGCCAGCGCGTTGCCACTCCGGCAGCGATTCCGCCGGATGCACCACATCAATCGATTCCGACACGCGATACCCGCTGCGGTGCTGCTCCACAATCCGCGCCGGCCGCGCTTGCGGGTGCTCTGTACAGAGTGTTGCCCACGCCGGCGGCAATGTGGCGGGCGTCCAGTGCCAGCCAATGGCGGACAGGGGGGTCATGCGGATGGATATTCGGTCATGCGGGGGATTTTAGCCCCTGAAATTGATTTCCCCGGATGTCCCGGCGTCGCCTACCGCCGGGTGTTCGCTTCGCCGCTCAAATGCGGCTTCGCGATCCACCCGACGCTCTCGACACCGGCGTGCCCCGGCGTGCGAGACCCCATTTCCGCAACGCAACATGATTTCCGCTAGTCTAGACCGCCCAATCCACCCACTTGTACCGATGTCCACTTTCAACCCCCGCAACAAGATCGCCACCCGCACCCGTCTGACCGAAGTCCGCTACGAAATCCGGGGTGAATTGGCGCGGCGAGCGCGGGAGTTGGAAGGCCAGGGCCGCAAGCTCATCAAACTGAACATCGGCAACCCCGGCGCGTTCGGGTTCCGTGCCCCCGAGCATCTGCAAGCCGCCATCGCCGGTGGCATTTCCCGCACCGACCCGTACACCCACCAGCAAGGCCTGCCGGAAGCGCGCGAAGCCATCGCTGCCTTCCACAAGCAGCGCGGCACGCCCAATGCCTCGCCGGAGCGCGTGTTCGTCGGCAACGGCGTGTCGGAACTGATCGACATCTCGCTGCGTGCCCTGCTCAACCCGGGTGAAGAAGTGCTGGTGCCCTCGCCCGACTACCCACTGTGGTCGGCGGCCACCATCCTCAACGACGGCCGCCCGGTGTATTACAAATGCGACCGCGACAACGGCTTCCTGCCGGATCCCGAGCAGATCGAATCGCTGGTGTCCTCGCGCACCCGCGCCATCGTGCTGATCAACCCCAACAACCCCACCGGCGCCAATTACCCGCGCGCACTGCTGGAGCGGATTGTCGAAATCGCGCGTCGCTACCGCCTGCTGCTGTTGGTCGATGAAATCTATGACGGCATCCTGTATGACGACGCCGTGTTCCAGCCGGTCGCGCCGCTGGCCGGCGACCTGCCCTGCATGAGCTTCGGCGGGCTGTCCAAGGTGCACCGCGCCTGCGGCTGGCGGGTGGGCTGGGCAGTGCTGAGCGGCGACCCGCTGGCCTGCGGCGACTTCCACCACGCGCTGGACCTGCTGGGTGCGCTGCGCCTGTGCGCCAACGTGCCGGGCCAGTTCGCGATCGAACAGGCCCTGCACGGCGCCGACACGATTGGTGAATTGGTGCGCCCCGGTGGCCGTCTGCATGACACCCGCAAAGTGCTGATCGACAGCTGCGCCGCCAGCGAACACCTGTCGCTGGTGCCGCCGGCAGGCGC
>DAORUL010000141.1:0-4029 GCA_035433165.1 Thermomonas sp.
CGCAGCAACGATTGCCCATGCCCCGAAGACGACATCACCGGCTTGACCACGCAGGGCAAGCCAATGGCGGCCACCGCTGCACGGTAATCGTCCGGGGTGTCCACAAACCGGTATGACGAGGTCGGCAGCCCCAGCGTTTCCGCAACGAGGCGACGAATGCCCTCGCGGTCCATCGTCAGCTGCGCGGCGCGTGCGGTGGGGATGACCCGCGCCACGCCTGCGGCTTCCAATTCCAGCAAGGTGTGCGTGCTGATCGCCTCGATTTCCGGCACCACAATCTGCGGGCGTTCCAATGCGATCAAGGCCCGCACTGCTGACGCATCCAGCATGTCGAGCACATGACTGCGATGCGCCACCTGCATCGCCGGCGCATTGGCATAGCGATCGGCGGCAATCACTTCCACCCCGAAACGCTGCAACTCGATCGCCACTTCCTTGCCCAACTCGCCGGAGCCCAGCAACAGTACGCGGGTGGCCTGTGGCGACAGGGGGGTGCCAATTCGGGTCATGGGCAAAGCTCGATCACTGGAATCGCGATTCTAAAGGCAGCCGACGCGGCCAGCGCGCTGGGCTATGCGATCCTTGCACCCATGCCTCGTTTTTTTGCCCTTCGCCGTGCGCTGCCACTCACTTGCCTGGCCACGCTGCTGGTTTGCATCGCCGCCTGCTCTGCGCCTTCGCTGCCATTTGCGCGGCTGGCCGGGCTGATCACCAACCGCGAGCTGGACGAAATCAGCGGGCTGGCCGCCTCGCATGTGCATGACGATGTGCTGTGGGTGCACAACGACAGCGGCAACCCGGCACGGCTGTATGCCATCAGCACGCGTGGCCGGCTGCTGGCGCGGTTTGATGTGGTGGGCGCCAAGAACATCGACTGGGAAGACATCGCCAGTTTCAATTTGAATGGCAAGCACTATCTGCTGCTGGCCGATACCGGCGACAACGGCGGGCAGCGGCGTGACTTTGCGCTGCACGTGATTGAAGAACCCGCGCAACTGACCAGCGGCTTTGTGCGCCCCGCGTGGAGCATCCGCGCGCATTGGCCGGATGGCCCGCGCGATTGCGAAGCCGTCGCCGTGGATGCCGCCACCGGGCAAGTGCTGCTGATTTCGAAAAAGCGCTTCCCTCCGGAATTATTTTCACTGCCGCTGACCAACCCGCATGGGCAGGTGCAAGAGGCACGCCGCATTGGCCGGCTGGAAGGTGTGCCGCAAGTCAGTGCGGCGATGCGGGACAAGGATCCCAAACTGGCCGCGCTGTTTTCGCAAGTGACTGCCGCCGACATGTCGCCCGACCGCAAAACGCTGGCGGTGCTGACCTATGGCAGCGTGCTGTTTTACCGTCGCCAGGAGGGCGAAACCTGGGCCGATGCCGTCTCCCACCCGCCCGAAACCCACGATGTGCCCTGGATCCCGCAGGCCGAAGCGCTGGGCTGGAGCGCCGGCGGGGCCGGCCTGTATGCCAGCGGTGAATCGCGCCCGGCGCCGCTGTATTACCTCGTTCCGCAGCAATAGCGCCGCATCCGATCAGGCGGGCAGCGCACCGTTCGTCGGACAACACTTGCATTGATTGATATCATTTTGATATCAATATGCCGAAGCCCAACCGGGCCACTGCGAGACCTGCCATGAAAGAAAACCCGCTGTCCTCCCTCCCCGGCATCCCCTTTTTGCTGGCGATGCTGCTGCTTGCCGCGGCCGGCATCTGGTTGCTGATCACCGGCATCGGCCCGGATTCCAATGCCGCAGGCCCGGCCTCCACCGGCAGCCTGTTCAGCGGCATCGGCATGGCGGTGTTGGCCGGGTTCAGCCTGACCGGCCTGTACATGGTGCAGCCCAACCAAGCCGCCGTGCTCAGCCTGTTCGGCAAATACGTGGGCACCGTCAAACACGACGGCCTGCGTTGGAACAACCCGTTTTATTCGAAGAAAAAAATCTCGCTGCGGGTGCGCAACTTCGAGTCCGGCAAGCTCAAGGTCAACGAGCTCGACGGCAGCCCGATCGAGATCGCCGCGGTCATCGTCTGGCAGGTGCAAGACAGCGCCGAGGCGGTTTACAACGTGGATGACTACGAAAGTTTCGTGCACATCCAGTCCGAATCCGCGCTGCGCACGATGGCCACCAGCTACCCGTATGACCAGCACGAGGATGGCCAGATTGCCCTGCGCAGTCATGCCACCGAAGTCTCGCAGCATCTGCGCGATGAACTCGCAGAGCGCTTGGCCGATGCCGGTGTGCAGGTAATCGACGCCCGCATCAGCCACCTCGCCTACGCCCCGGAAATTGCACAAGCCATGCTGCAGCGCCAACAAGCCAACGCGATCATTGCCGCGCGCACACGGATCGTGGCCGGCGCGGTGGGCATGGTGGAAATGGCGCTGGCCGAATTGCAGAAAAACGGCGTGGTGCAACTGGACGAAGAACGCAAAGCGGCCATGGTCAGCAACTTGCTGGTGGTCTTGTGCGGCGAGCGCAGCACCCAGCCCATCGTCAATGCCGGCACGCTGTACTGAGCCATGTCGGAAAAAAAAGCCTATCCGCTGCGCATCAATGCCGACATTCTGACGGCCGCGCAGCGCTGGGCCGATGACGAGCTGCGCAGCCTCAACGCACAAATTGAATACGTCTTGCGCGAATCGCTGCGCAAGGCCGGCCGGCTACCCGCGCCGAAAACAGAACCGGAGAATGAATCGTGATATTGCACCGTGCATTATTGTCCACCGCCCTTCTCGCAAGCCTTGCGCTGACAAGCAGCGCCCACGCGCAATCTGTGGATCCCGCCGCCATTGCCACGCAAGCGCTGGATCATCTGGATGCCGGCCAATACGCGCAGGCCGAACAATTATTCGGCGCACAAATGGCTGCCGCCGTGCCCGAGGACAAACTCAAGGCCGTGTGGGAGTCGCTGCCTGCGCAAATGGGCCCTGCGCATGGCCGTGATGCAGCCCACATCAGCGCGCAAGGCGACACGCAATTTGTACAGATCCCGCTGCATTTTGAAAAAGCGGAACTGCTGGCGAAGTTTGCCATCGCCGCCAGCGGCAAAATCGTGGGCTTTCTGATTCAACCTGCACAATCCACCGCCCCCGCACCTGCGGTGGCCACCGATGCCAATTTCAGCGAACGCGACTTCAGCGTGGGCGACGGCGAGCGCGCCCTGCCCGGCACCTTGGCCCTGCCCAAAGGCACCGGCCCGTTCCCCGCCGTGGTCCTGGTGCATGGCTCCGGCCCACAAGACCGCGATGCAACCATCGGCCCCAACAAGCCCTTTCTGGACATCGCCCGCGCACTGGCCGCGCAGGGCATTGCGGTGTTGCGCTATGACAAACGCACCAAGGCACGCCCGCAGGATTTTGCCGGCGGCAATTTCGGGGTGGATGATGAAACCACCAATGACGCGGTCATCGCGGTGGATGCGTTGCGCAAGACCGATGGCATCGACCCCAAGCGCATCTTCGTGCTGGGCCACAGCCAGGGCGGCATGCTGGCACCGCGCATTGCCGCGGTATCCGGGCATGTGGCAGGACTGATTCTGATGGCTGCACCCACGCGTCCGCTGCTGGATATCCTGATCGAACAAAACCGCCGGCTGGCGGCGCTCAACGACGGCAAGATTGACGATGCCGAACACGCCGCGATCAACGCCATCATCGAACAAGTGCGCATCACCCGCGACCCCAAAACCGCTGCCACCAGCCCGACCGTGATGGGCCAACCCGCAGGCTACTGGCGCAGCATTGAAGCCGTGGATGCGGTCAGCGAGGCACAGCAGGTGAAGTTGCCGATGCTGCTCCTGCAAGGCGCACGCGACATTCAAGTGGTGGATGCCGACTGGCAGAACTGGCGCGATGCGTTTGCTGACGATCCCCATGCCACGTTCAAGCTCTATCCCAAGCTCAATCACTTGGGGATTGCCGGTGAAGGCGAGGGCTCGCTGACCGAATACCAGCAACCCGGGCATGTGGATGCACACTTGCTCACTGATGTGGCCGCTTGGGTAAAGCAGCACTGAGATGGCGACCCCACAAGC